>JBDTVB010000034.1:0-10084 GCA_040007415.1 Anaerolineaceae bacterium | reverse complement strand
ATCAGCGCGGCGAGGTCATCTGCCATCCCGGCGATGCTTTGTGGCTTGTCCGGTGCGCTTGTCCGCCCGGCACCGCGGTTATCGAAGGTGATCACCCGAAAGTGCTTCGCGAGCGTTGGTACCTGGAGCGCCCACGCCTGGATATCGCCGCTCAGGCCCATGATGAGGATCAACGGGTCACCGGCACCCGCACCCGCCTCTTCGTAGTACGTGATGATGTCGCGAATTGGGGTAGAGGGCATGGGGCATTCCTTCGGGGGCAAGTGACTGCGGAATCGCATCCTCGCGCCCGCATCGGCAAGAATAGCGGCTCGCTCGAATATGGTCAGCCGCTCGACCAGCGGGCGCGGGCTGGACCTTCGCTTTGGTACGCCGTGTGCAAAACTTCGCGAATTGTCAGAGTGAACAGGATATACCGCTCGGCAGGAGCGTAGCTCGAGGCGACCGTGGCGCGGCGCCGTTCGGCGGCGTCCGTGACGAGCCCAGCCTCACCGGAGAGGACGAACTCGCCTTCGCCACCGTTGATGTCTTCGACTCCTGCATGGAGCGTGAAGCGGGCGTCGCGCTGTAGGTCTTTGCCCTTCGGCGAAGTCGGCTCCATGAAGATGTAGAGCGCGTCCTCAGAGACAATCGGTGTCACCGGGTGCACACGGGGCGCGCCACTCTTGCGAATCGTGCCGAAGTAGGCGACCCGCCCGTGCAGCCGCTCGCGGCCCACTGCTGCCAGTTCGGGCGCGGCCTGCTCGAACGTGGCCCAGTCGACAGAAGACACCCTTACTCAAAGACCCAGCGGTCGGTGTCGCGCGCCCAGCCGATCAGCTCAACAGGCTTGAAGAACAGCCCAATTTCGCGGACGCCAGATTCCGGGCTGTCGCTGGCATGAACGAGGTTTCGGCCGCGTTCAAGGCCGAAGTCAGAACGGATACTCCCCGGCGCCGCTGCCGATGGGTCGGTACTACCCACGCTGCTACGCACGGCGGCAACGGCATTGGTGCCTTCGAAGACTGCGGCAACCACCGGCGAGCTGGTGATGTACTCCACAAGACCTTCGAAGAACGGCTTACCCTTGTGCTCGCTGTAGTGCTGTTCAGCAAGTGGCCGGTCGATCTGCATCAGTTTCAGGCCAACGAGCTTCAGGCCGCGCTGTTCGAAGCGTTTGAGCACTTCACCGGCCAGTCCGCGCTGCATTGCGTCAGGCTTTACGAGAATCAGTGTTCGTTCCAAGGGTGGGTTCCTCCGGTTGGTTGTTCGTTAACCGGCACGCGCGTTGAGCGGGTGCCGGGGGACGGTGATATTTGGTTCACGTAGGTAGATGGCATCAACGAGGTCGGCTCCAAGTGGGGCGTTGAACGCCGGAATCAACGTGCGGAGTGCCGCTCGGACGCGTTGTTCGGGGCTCACCTCCGTGCCGCCAAGGACTTCCGCTCCCTCTCCTGCCAGTGATGGACCGGAGACCCGATCGGCCGGGAGTGCGAATAGCACGCCGGACGCTTCCGAACCGTGGAACTCCTGCACCGCGAATTCTTTCCGCCCGGCAGGATGGATCACGGTGACGGTTACCTCGGGCCGGTCAAGTGCCCGCGCCACGGCTTCCATGGTGGAGATGCCGCGGATCGGCACACCGTGCGCAATCGCAAGGCCCTTGGCCGTTGCGACGCCCACGCGAAGGCCAGCGTAGTTGCCGGGCCCTCGGACGACCGCGATCGCGGTGAGGAGATTCCGTCTCGCGCCCAGCAGGGACGCAATCGCCGGGAGAAGCAAGCGTGAATGGTCGTGGCCGCCACTAACCACCGAAGACCCGATCACCTCTCCGTCCACCGCCAGGGCGAGGGCAATCTCAGCGGACGCGGTATCGATGGCCAGTACGGTGCTCACGCCGCTCCGAGCGAGCCAACGATCTCAATGCCGCGGTCGCCTCGCGGGAGGAAGCGGAGGCGGCGCTGGCGTTCAATATCTCCGTACCGTAGCTCGATGACGAGGCCATCCCCGGGGAGCAAGTCAGCGCCGCGTTCTGGCCATTCGATGACCAACACTCCCCGCTCGGCGTAGTCCCAAAGGCCCAGCTCATCGAGGTCTTCCACATCTTCGATCCGGTAAAGATCGACGTGGAACAACGTCTCGCGGCCCTCGTACTCGTTCATCAACACGAACGAGGGGCTGTTGACGGCCGCACTACAGCTCAGCCCGCGACCGATGCCCTGTGTAAGACAGGTCTTGCCAGTACCGAGATCCCCGCTGAGGAGGACGATGTCACCCTTGCGGAGGAGTCGCCCGAGGCGTTCGCCGATATCGCGGGTTTCTTCTTCACTGGCGGTCGCGAGTTCCAAGTCGTGTCTATCGCCCATGCTCCGAGTATAGGCAGGCAGGCCGCTACGCCATATTCGCGTGGTAGGCTTGCGGGCGTCATGCGGATCGCCCTTCTCTCGGATGTGCACTCGAACCTCGCCGCACTCGATGCAGTGCTCGCCCACGCGCTCGGGGAACGGTACGAGGCGGTGTGGCATATGGGCGACCTGGTGGGATACGGGCCTGACCCGGACGCTGTCGTGGTCCGGATGATCGCTGAAGGCGCGCGCTGCGTCATGGGAAACCACGATGCGGCAGCGGTCGGAAACATCGGCATCGAGGCGTTCAATGGCCCGGCCGCCGAGGCGGCGCAATGGACCATGCGCACGATTACGGTTGGCAGCCGCGCCTACCTTACAGCGCTTCCTCAGATGGAGGAGGACGGGCTCTTTACCCGGGTCCACGGGACCGCGAGTGACCCGCTCTGGGAGTACTTGAGCACGTACGAGGCGGCGTTGCGGCACTTTGCGACCGTGCAGACGCAGTACAGCGTAGTGGGACACACCCACTTTCCGCTGGTCGTCCGCGAACTCGACGATGGAGGCGTGGACGCCCGTACCCCGGAAGATGGTGAGCTCGTGGCACTCGGGGAAGGCCGTGCTTGCGTCAACCCGGGCGGAGTGGGCCAGCCGCGGGACGGCGATCCTCGCAGTGCGTACGGGCTCCTGGACACGGCCGATGCCAGCGTGAAGTTCCACCGCGTGAGCTACGACATTGCCCAAACCCAGGCGCGGATGCGCGAACACGGCTTGCCCCTCATGCTCATCGAACGCCTCGCCCGGGGCCGCTAGGAGTACACATTGACCGAAGAACTCGTCGTGGGACTGACATTTCGAATCGACGATGCCTTGATAGCCGAGATCGAGGCCGTAGACCCGCGAATCCGTACGCTGCGGCTTTTCGAAATCAGCGGCCGGCAGGAGCCAGACGCCGAGACGAAGGCCCGGCTGCTCGAACAGATCGCGACCGTCGAAGTGCTGATGGGTACAAGCGGAACTCCTCGCGAGTACTTCGAGGCGGCCACTCGTTTGCGCTGGTTTCAATCGATCAACGCGGGAGTCGAGCGGCTGGAGCGCGAGGGCGTACTCGGCCTAGGTTTCGCCGTCACGAGTGGCGCGGGAATCGCCTCGGTGGCGATCGCGGAGTGGATCCTCGGCATGATGGTGATGCTGACGAAGAACCTGCACGTCTACGTCCGCCAACAGACAGAGGCGCACTGGGAATCACGAAGGTCAGGCGAACTGGCTGGCAAAACCGTTGGCATCGTCGGCCTCGGCGCGATAGGCCGGGCGACTGCGACGCGCTGTCGGGCGTTCGGCATGCGCGTCATCGCCTCACGCCGGACCGTCCTCGCTGGTTCGAGCGATCCCGACTGTGACGTCGTCCTTCCCTACTCCGCGCTCCCCCAGTTGCTGGATGAAGCAGATTACGTGGTTCTTTCGTTGCCTCTGACGGCGGAGACACGGGGACTCATCGGCGCGCCCGAGCTGGCGAGGATGAAGGCGACCGCGTTCCTGCTGAACGTCGCTCGTGGAGATGTGGTGGACCAGGCCGCGCTCATCACCGCCCTCAAGACGGGTACGATCGCCGGCGCTGGGCTGGACGTGACGAGTCCTGAACCGCTGCCCGCCGAATCCGAACTCTGGGCGCTTCCCAATCTCATCTTGACGCCGCACATGTCGGGAAACGTGGAAGGCTACGGACACAAGGCGGCGGGTGTCTTCGTGGCGAATCTGCGTCGTTACGTGGCCGGCGCCCCGCTGGAACACCTTGCGAATCCGTCGCTCGGCTACTAAGCAGCGTCGCCCCGTCGCTGTACGGGACGATAAAGGACGCTAAGTGTTTCGGTTGACCTAACGAACGCCTATCCGTACCTTGATTTCAGAAACGCATAGGCTTTCCCCAGAGCGGCGAACCCACTTGCTATCCTCAGGAGTACTACCACGGCATGATCAAGACCACACCAGACAATGGACGAGTCCCCGTGTCCGCGGGCCTGGGCAACCGCATCCGCGCGGCCCGGCGGGACGCGAGCATGAGCCAGGGCCAACTGGCGACCGCCCTGAACACCACGCAGAGCGCTATCAGCCTTTACGAGGCGGGCCAGCGTTCCGTCGGGATCGACATGCTGCTCAGTGTGGCTCGAATCCTCAATCGGCCGCTGCACTACTTCCTCGGCGAAGATGGCGACATGCTCTACGTGAAGGACAGCGAAATCGCCGAACTGATCGCGGAACTGGAGCGCCATCCGGAGGACCTCCCAGAATTACTGGAGTATTGGAATTTCCTCCGCTGGCGGCGCGCCAGCAAGACCGGCGCGCGCTAGACCCGGTCAACCGGATCAACACTCGTAGGGCTCTCCGCAAAGGGAGCCCTTATGCTTGGGTTTGCTCAGGCACGGCCCGTAGCAATGAAAGCCGAGGTTCCATCGTGGTACGACGGCTCTGTGACGAAACAGACGCGCGACGCTTGCTGAACCCCGGCCCAGTCGCGATTGTGACAACTCACTGGCGAGGTATGGCGAATGCCGCCCCCATCGCGTGGACCACGCCACTGGCAATGGAGCCACCGCTGATAGGGTTGGCGATCCATCCGCATCGCCTCACGGCCGACATGATCCGCTTCAGCGAAGAGTTCGCAATCAACATCCCGGGTCCATCCCTTCTCAAGCAAACTGCGTTCCTTGGCGCCCAGACGGGCCTCAACACCAACAAGCTGGAAGCGGCTGGCTTCGAACTCTTCTCGGCGCAGCGTATTGAGGCGCCTCTTATTGAGGGCTGTCTGGCCTGGATCGAGTGCGGCCTGCACGACGTCATTCAGATCGGCGATCACAGCCTCTTCGTCGGGCGGGTGATCCGCGTGCAGGCGCTGGACGAGGCGTACGCCCAGCACTGGCTGCTGAAGGAACGCAGATACAGCCCGTTGACCTACATCGGCGGCACGAAGTACGCCGTCGTCGGGCACCCACTGGAAGCTGTGCTCGAAGTTACGGCGCAGGGCGGACTTGTCGTCGAGAAGTCTGAGGAGCGAGAACAGCGCGAGGAAGAGGAGGCTCGCGAGCGAGAGCTTCGAGACGCAGAGGGCGACGAAGGTTTCGAAGCCTCAAGAACCTGAAGCCCTGGTCCGCTACCGGATGCTGCTTCCGTAGACGTTCATACAGCTCTTGCCGGGTTCCTCAGGGAGCAAGCGAATGCTTCGCCTGCCCAGGTCCGGCTCGATGCCCAGCACCTCCATCGGCACAGCGCCAAGGAGCGGCAGCGTGCCTACGGGTGTTTCGAGACAGTCGAACAACCCGTGGCGACCGGCGATTTCGAGACGCACGAGCCGGAACAGGCGCATGGTCGCTGCGCCGAGAGCAGTCTCAACATGCACCTCACGGTCAACCGGCACGCCAAGCCGTGCGATTACGTCTGCGGGGAGGCAGAGGAGCACAGATCCCGTGTCGACGAGTACGTTCTGGACGCGCTCCGAGCGCACCTCTGCCAACCCAATCTCGCCCATCAACTGCTTCTCGATATCGAAGGCGTTGCTGAGACAGTCTCAACTTCGATCTGTCCCATCTGCCTTGGCCGCCCTTCGAACGTCACCGTCTCTGCCGTTGTCATGTGATCAGTTTACGCGGTTGCCTCGCCGCCCCGCGCCCGTAGAATCGGGCGGGATGGATGAATCGCTGCTCGGTGGCGTCAGGGTGCTCGAGGTCGGCGGCGGCTTTGCAGCGGCGTTCGCGGCGCGCTGGCTCTCCGGTTTCGGGGCGGACGTGGTGCGCGCCGATCCACTCGTGGAGAGCCTGACGGCGGACGAGCAGGTCTATCTGCTCGCCGGCAAGCGTCGCATGCTTGCCAACCAGAGGGAACTGCGTGCACTCGCCCTCGCCGCGGACATCGTCATCGAAGACCAGAAGCCCGGGACGCTCGGGGAGTGGGGAATGAGCCCCCTCGCTCTGCGCGCCGAGAAGCCTTCGCTGGTAGTGGTCTCGGTTACGCCGTTTGGCCAAAGCGGGCCGTATGCCACGTATGCAGCAGACAACATCATCGCCTTCGCAATGGGCGGGCTGATGTCGCTCACCGGACACCCGGCACGCGAGCCGCTGATGACTGGCGGCAGCCAGGCGTACTGCCTCGGGGCGATGAATGCGTTCGGCGCAGCGGTGACGGCACTCTACGGTGCGATGATCCAGGGTGAAGGCGACTGGATTGATATCTCCCTTCAAGAAGCGGCAGCGGGAATGCTGGAACTGTACGGCCCGGGCGGCGCCTACAACGGGCTTGGTCCCCACTTGCGTTCGGGTAACCATGTGCGGGCGGTGTGGGCGATCTACCCATGCGCGGACGGATTTGCTGGAGTCTGTGCGCTCGAACGCCAGATCCCCGGGCTGTTTGCTGCAATCGGCGACCCCGAACTACAGGATCCGCGGTTCCGAGACCCTCTCCAGCGCCCGCTCAACGACGATGAGCTTCAAGCAAAGCTGTATGCATGGTTCGGCGACCACACCAAAGACGAGATCTTGGCGCTAAGCCCGAAGTTCAAGGTTCCCTTTGGCGCCGTGCTCACTCCAGGCGACCTCCTGGAGAGCCCATCGCTGGCAGAGCGCGGATACTTCGACGAGGTGCTATTGCCCGATGGCCGGGTGGCAACGGTGCCGGGGCGGCCGTTCCTCGGATTCCCATGGACACCCCCCTCGATCCTCCACGAAACGGCCGCGGACAGTGCGGCAGTTCGTGCCGAGTGGCTCGGTCTGCAGGGATGAAGCGCCTTCCGCTGGCGGGCGTTCGCGTCCTCGATCTGACGATGATGTGGGCAGGCCCGTACGCTACTCGCCTACTCGCCGAAATGGGCGCTGAGGTCCTGAAGATCGAATCTCCCAGCGCCTGGGACAACATCCGCACCCTCATCCCCCTTGAAGGCATCCCCGAGCCATGGAACGCCTCCTGGTACTTCAACGACTACAACCGGGACAAGAAATCCGTCACGCTGGACCTGGCGCAGGCCCGGGGCCGCGAGCTGTTTCTCGGGCTCGTCAGGCAGTCGGACGTGGTCATCGAGAATTACCGCGCGTCGGTGATGGACAACCTCGGTCTTGGCTACGAGGCACTTCGTGCTGCGCGGGCGGACATCATCATGATCAGCATGGCCGGTTTCGGGAAGTTCGGCGCCGAGCGGGATCACGTCGGGTTCGGCCCTATTATCGAGCAGATGAGTGGGCTCGCCTCACTGACCGGCTATGGCGACGACGGCGTGCCCTACAAGACCGGAGTCTCGTACGGGGACCCGGTGGCTGGGAAGGCTGCGGCCTCCGCAGTGGCAATGGCGTTGATCAAGCGGCAAAAGACGGGCCTTGGGGTGCACGTCGATCTCGGGCAGCGCGAAACCATGTCAACGCTGATCGGAGAAGCGTTTGTGGCTGCTTCCTTGCGGGGTGAGCAGGTGGCGCAACATGGCAATCGTGACCCCAGGTTCGCACCTCAAGGGGTCTATCGCTGCCTCGGGAGCGAGCAATGGCTGGCGATCTCCGCCCGCACGGATGCCGAGTGGCAGGCGCTGGCCGTCGTAATCGGCGCTGATTCGCTAGCCGGGCTTTCCTTCCACGAGCGGCGCGCGCGCCATGACGAACTCGATGGGTTGCTGGCTGCCTGGTCTGCGGAGCAGGATCCGCAGGATGCAATGGAGAGGCTCCAACGGGTGGGTGTCCCGGCCGGTCGCGTTCTCGATAGCGAGAAGATCCACGATGACCCTCACCTCGCCGCCCGCGGCTACTGGGTGGAGCTGGCCCATCCGCGGATGCATGCCTGGAAGCAGCCCACTACCACCTGGCGGTTCTTCGAAGCTAACCCGCAACTGCGCCGTCATGCACCCCTCTTCGGCGAGCACACGCGCGAAGTGCTGTCTTCGCTCCTGGGGGTGAGCGAGGCCGAACTGGATACGTTGCAGGCGCAGGCAGTTATCGGGGACGCACCGCTCAACGCAGGCCCCGGATAGCGGGAACTTCTAAGCCCGGCGAGCGACGCGCTGGAGCGCTACGCTCACCCCGGCGCATGATTGGGCGAACGAACAGGCCCGCAACGGACAGCTCTACAAGGAGGGCAACATGCCGAGGATTAGTCAGCTTAGCCGTTCGGTTGAGGGTCGGGTTGTGGTTGTTACGGGTGCTGGAAGCGGCATGGGCCGCGCCACCGCCCACCTGTTCGCCGATGAGGGCGCCCGCGTGGCCGCGGTCGATGTCACCGGCGACGGCGTTACAGCGGTGGTCGCCGAGATCGCAGCCGCCGGGGGCAACGCAAAGGCCTGGACGGTTGATGTCTCCGATCGCGCCGCCGTCGAGCAGCTCATCTCTGAGGTGGCCGCGCAGTTCGGCGGACTCGACATCCTCGTAAACAACGCCGGTATCTCGGCAGCCGGACCGATCGACAGCGACGACTACGAGGCGCGATGGGCCCGTACTCTGGCCGTCGATCTGACGGCGATGACCTACACCATCCGGGCAGCGCTGCCGCACCTCCGCCGTTCAGACAACCCTCGCATCATCAACATCGCATCGACCGAAGGGCTTGGCGCTTCCCCGGGGAACAGCGCCTACACGGCAGCAAAGCACGGCGTCATCGGGCTCACCCGGGGACTGGCGGTGGAGCTGGGCCGGGACGGCATCACCGTCAACTGCATCTGCCCCGGCCCGATCCGCACAGGCATGACCGAGCGCATTGGGGAAGACGCTAAACAAGCGTATGCTCGTCGCCGCACCGCTCTTGGCCGGTATGGCGCGCCCGAAGAAGTCGCGCAGATGACCCTGAGCCTGGCACTGCCGGCCGCTTCGTTCGTTACCGGCGTCGCCCTGCCGGTGGATGGTGGATTGACGATTCGGCGGGGATAGCAGCCGGGCGCTACTCCTCAATCACCACGGTAGTCATGCTGCTCCCCATGGGCCCGGAAACCCAGCCGCCGAGATAGGCCCCGAACTTGCCCGCCTCGCCACCGGCCACCACCAACGTGATCATCTCCTTTGAGCGGAACTTGGGGACCAGCACGTCGAGGCCGATGCGCTTGGCCGCCTCAAGCGGGAGACCCTCAGCGCACTCTTCGTCGCGCACCAATTCGCGGGCAGGAACGGCGCTGGCGGCCTGGATCTGGTCGCGGACCTGGTCCTTGCTCCAGCCGTCCTTGGCGAAGGTGTCAACGTGCTCAGGTGGGATGATGACGACGATCTCCCCATGTCCGTACTGCTTCGGATGCCCGGCCGCGGAGAGGGCACGGCCATAGCTGGTCGCCAGCGATTTCGCGCCACGGGACAGCTGGTCAATGATTCCGTTTGGCGCTCCGCCCGCGTAGACGGTGACGGTGCTCTGCTCCTTGGCGAATCCCCGTTCGACGTGCAGCGGGGCCCAGTTGCTGCGTTCTTCAAACTCAGCGAAGCAGAAGGTGTACTTGCCCGGCTGGCCGAGCGCCGCGCGATCCACTTCGCCGGGCCGGCCACCGCCTATGTTCCGGACAATCAGCTGGACAGCGCGCCCAATCGTGGCATTGGCCCGGTTACCCTGACCAAGGACGTTCATCTTGTAGTTCATCCCGATGCGGTCGCGGATTGGTCCGTTGACGATGATCACCGGCGTCGGAAAGTGCGTTGTGGCGAGGACGCCGTGCATGTTGAACTGCTCGGTGGTCACGGCTTCGATCGCGGCGATAACCACTGGCAGGTATTCCGGCTTGCAGCCTGCCATCACGGCGTTGATGGCGATCTTTTCGATGG
>JBDTVB010000033.1:0-10264 GCA_040007415.1 Anaerolineaceae bacterium | reverse complement strand
GCGTACATCGAAGGAAAATCGAAGATCTGGTAGCTCTGCCAGATTCTCGCCCCCAGGCCATCATTCGAAGCGAGGAACTCAGTTCCGACGATCACGATCAGCGCGAACCCCATCGCGATGCGCAGGCCAGAGAAAACCGCAGGCGCTGACGCCGGGACGAGCACCGTCCAGATCAACCTCAGGCGCCCGGCCCCGAACGCGCGCGCCGTTTCGAGGTGCACAGCCGGGACCTGTTCGGCAGCCGAGAGGGCCGCAAAGAAGACCACGAAGAAGACGCTGAAGCCGACCATGAAGATGCGCGCCGTGTCCGTGATTGCGAAGGCCACCAACACGAGCGGCAGCATCGCGATCCTCGGCACCACGTAAAGAGCGGTCGCCAACGGGTAGAGCAGGCGTCGCAGCAGGAGTGATATCCCGGCAGCCAGGCCAAGGATGCCGCCAGGGATGGCGCCAGCAGCGAACCCGATGAGCAGCCTCCGGCTGGTCACCCAGGCGTCTGCTAACAGGTCACCGGACCGCGCCTGCTCCCACGTGCGCTGCGCCACGTCCCACGGCGCCGGGTAGAACAGCGTATCGATCCACCGCTGCGCGGCGGCGAGTTGCCAGAGGCCCACCAGCAAACCCGGAAGGACGAGGCCCACGAGCAGCGGTCCACCGGAGCCTCGCAGCCAGCCCTTCATCGCTCACCGAGCAACGTGTACAGCCTTCGAAAGAGCCGCCCGTACTCGGGCTGCTCGCGGAGGGCGGCGTATGAACGTGGCCGCGAAAAGGGGATCGCGACCGTCTCCAGGACCCGCCCTGGGCGAGCAGACAGGACGGTCACGTCGTCCGCCATCGCGAGCGCCTCATCAATGTCGTGCGTGACGTACGCAACGGTGCAGCCGCTTCTTGCCCACAGCCGCAGGAGCTCATCCTGCACAGCAATCTTCGTCTGGAAGTCGAGCGCAGAGAGCGGCTCATCCATCAGAAGCAGCGGCGCTTCAAGCGCAAACGCACGCGCAATCGCTACTCGCTGGCGCATCCCTTCGGAAAGTTGTGCCGGATACGTACGTGCGAACAGGCCCAGCCCGAGGTCGTCGAGCAGTTGCCTCGCTCGCCGGGTACGCTCGCCCCGTCCTACGCCCCGTAACCCCAGGCCGTAGGCGACGTTCTCTTCGGCGCGCAGCCACGGGAAGCACGAATTCCCCTGCGGTACGTAAGCGAAGGAGCCATCTCCCGGCCGCGAAATGGTCCCCGCTGATACAGGAACTGTTCGTGCAATCGTCTTCAGCAGCGTCGATTTCCCGCATCCGCTTGGTCCGAGGATCGCGTGGAACGAGCCCGCGGCAAGACTGAGCGAAACCCTTGACAGCGCCACGACACCGCCACGGTAAGTCACGCCGACGTCGGCAATGTCGAGTCCATGGGCGCGCCGGAGAAGAGCAGGCAGTGGTGTTGGCACGCGGCCTACTTTGTACGCATGAAGAGCGAGAAGTCTAGCTCGCCGTCGTACGTCAGCAGCCCCAGGCTGCGGAAGAACGCTTCCTGCTTCTTGAAGCTGGCGACGTTGATCACGCCGGCCGGGTCGTTGTATGGACGGCTGGCACGCCTGATCGTGTCGGCCGGTACAGACGTGTACTTTTCGAGGATCGTGAGCGTCGCCGCCTCCTGCCAGCCGCCGTTTTCCAGGTCTTTCACAGCGCGAAGGTAGGCGCGAATGAAGCCGGCGCCCAGTTCCGGGTTTTTCTTTGCCCAGGCGCGGTTCCAGTAGACGCCGGTGGGCTGCTCACCATTGACGAAATCCTCGGCGATCACTCGCACCTTGCCCTGGTCTTCGCCCTGGGTGGTGAACGGTTCGCCGAGCATTGCTCCGTCAATGCTCTTGTTCACGAGCGCCTCAGCGACATCGTTGAATGGCACTGCGACGACCGTGACGTCTTTGTACGTCAGTCCGCCCGAGACCAGCGCGCGGTCCAGCCAGTACTCCGTAGAGGCGCCGCGAGCGTTGATCGCCACTTTCTTGCCCTTGAGGTCCGCTACCTTCGTGATCTCGCCTGAGTCGAAACGCGCCTTGCTGACAACCAGCGGGGTGACCACTGGTGGCTTCTCGGAGTGGAGCGGCAGAACGATCTCAAAAGGGACTTCGCGTTTGTCTTTGATCGCCGCCCCGGCCGCATTGAACACCGCGGCGCCGATTCCGCCACCACCGATATCGAAGTTGCCCGCCGCCGTCTGGACGAGCATGTCTGCCCCACCCGCGAGACGTTCGAGCTTCAAGTTGATGCCCTCGTCGGCGAAGTATCCCTTTTCGATGCCGACAAAGAATGGCGCATCGATCAAGATCGGAATGTAGCCGAGTGTGACATCGGTCTGCTTCGCCGGGCGGACGGGGGTTCCTGCGGCCGCCGTGGCCGCCGGTGTTGTGGCTGTTGGCTTCGCCGAGTCGTCACCCCCTCCACACGCCATCGCGAATGGTAGGAGAACGAGGAGCAGAAGTGGGCTGAGCAGGCGGACGCGCACGTTGAGAACCTCAGTGGGTCTGTGTATTCCCTCACAATCACATGGCCCAAAGCTACCAGCGGTAAGCTCACGCACGTTTCGTACGCAAATCTCATTGAGAATGAGCGAGTGACCATACTTCCCAGTCCCAGCAACAAAGCGGCCACCGTTCAGCACATGTTCGACCGAATCTCTGGGCGCTACGACCGTGTGAATCGCTTGCTCACGTTCAACTCCGATCGCCGTTGGCGTCGCGAGCTTATCGCGCGGCTAAACGTCTGCCCCGGAGACGTTGTCCTGGACCTTGCGTGCGGCACCGGCGATTTTGCACAGGAGTGCGGTCGTCGCGGAGCAACCGTCCTCGGAATCGATTTCTCGCGCGGAATGCTGAACGCGGCGGCAAACCGCGTCGAGTCAGAGATCGCATTGGTCCAGGGTGATGCGCTGCGGCTCCCCCTCGCGGCTCAGAGCGTCACGGTTGCCGTCTCTGGCTTCGCGCTCCGTAACTTCGTTGACATCCCGCCGGTCCTGGCCGAGCTGGCGCGCGTGATCGCCCCTGGCGGGCGGCTCGGTTTGCTGGAAGTCGATCGGCCAAAAAACTCCATCGTCCGGGCAGGACACGGACTCTACTTCAACCGGATGGTGCCACTTCTCGGTGGCCTTCTCTCGGGCGACAGGGACGCCTATCGCTACCTCCCTGCATCGGCGGCGTATCTGCCGACGCAGTCCGAGCTTGTGCGAGCGCTGGTGGACGCGGGTTTCCGAGAGATTCGAAAACACTCGCCGATGTTCGGTGCCATCCAGTCAATCGACGCGGTGCGGTCGTGACTATCGCGGCCACCACTCCCGGTAAGCGCGGAGCCTGGAAGTTGGCCGTGCGGCTGCCGACGCTGACCGCAGCAGTGTCACCGGTCCTTGTCGGCTCGGGTGTGGCCATTCACCAACACGTCTTCCACCTCCCGGCAGCGCTCGCCGCTTTACTCGGTGCGATCTGCCTCCAGATCGGCGCGAATTTCGCCAACGACGTGTTCGATTTCAAACGCGGAACGGATACCGCCGACCGCCTGGGTCCGCCGCGCGCCTCCCAGATGGGCCTGCTCTCAACGAAGGAGATGCTGGCTGGCATGTGGCTGGCGTTCGCACTTGCCGCAGGCGCGGGCGTGTTCCTCGTTTGGACAGCGGGATGGCCGTTGGTGGCCGTGGGCGTGGCGAGCATCCTTGCCGCAATCGCCTACACGGGCGGCCCGTGGCCGACGGGCTACCACGCGCTCGGCGACCTGTTCACATTCGTGTTCTTCGGCCCGGTTGCCGTCGCCGGAACGTACTTTGTCCAGGCGGGCGATATTTCGAAACTCGCCTGGCTGGCGTCCATCCCAATTGGCTGCACCGTGACCATGATCCTCGTGGTCAACAATCTGCGAGACATCCCGACCGACCGCCAGACCGGGAAACGAACCCTCGGAGTTGTCCTCGGCGATCGTTGGACGAGGCGATGGTTCGTGCTGCTGGCCGCCGTGGCTGGCGCGATTCCGCTGCTCACCGCGGTCATCGAAGGTGCCCCGTGGGGCGTACTCGCACTCCCGATCGCCGCGTGGTGGTTCTGGCCACCCATGAAGGCGGTGCTCACGGGCGCCGAAGGGCGCGCCCTCAACCCGGTGCTAAAGGCGACCGCGCGGTTCAACCTCGTGTTCGGCCTCGCCTGGGCCGTCACTCTGGCGATTCACTAACTGGTCACCGCCGGGCGGTCAGTGCCCAAGCTCACCCAGGTCCGTACAGCGCCTCGCGAAGATTGATCCCGAGGTTCGTCCCGTCCAGCAGCAGATGCCGCCGGTTGAAGCCTTCTGCGCGAACAGAGAGGCGCAGATCCGCCGGCTCCATGTCAGCCGGGATTACGAAGCCGGCCAGTCCCGACCTATCCGTCGTCGTTCGCGCCACCAGCCCATCGCGGTGGTCGCCAACGATCAGCTCGGCGCCAGCGACGGGGGGCTTCCCGCCAATGGTGTCCGCGTCGTTGTCGAAGACTTCGACACGTGCCGTCCGTCCGTCCGGCTGCACTTCAATTGACACGTCCACGTCCCGTAAATAGACGAGCGGCTCAGTAGTAACCGCCGCCATTCCGTCTCGCTCGGGGATGCGAGCGGGGTTGGCGCGCAGCGAGGTGTCCTGCGTTGCCATTCCGTGGTCGGTCGTGACAACGAACAGTGTCGAATCGAACAGCCCCAACTCATCCATGTCGCGCAGCAGGTGACCGATGCGAACGTCCGTTTCATCGAGCGCTTCGCGCGCCCCTTCGTGATGCGGGCCGTAGTCGTGGGCCGCTGAGTCCGGCTGGGTCAGTTCGAGGTAGGTGAACTTCGGCGGAAGGTGCGCCTTGTCGCGGAGGAGTTGCCGCGCCTGCCCCAGCGCCCGGTTGTCGATCTGACCCATCAGCTTGTGGCCCTGGTTTTCAAGCTCCGTAAACCAGCGTGGGCTGATCTGGTGCTCCGTCTCCTTGGTTAGCATGATCAGTTCCCCGCGGTCACCAACAAGCTTGCGTTCCAGTGATGCGTGGTCCGCGCCGCGCGTGCAGGGTTCGTTCACGGAGGCCGTCAGCGCTCCGCCCATCGCGCCGTCCCATTCCCCGTACACGCGGTGGAACGCCTCGAAGAGTGTCTCCACTCCGTCCGCGAGGAAATGCGCGGTGTCGAACTGCTGGCCTTGCGGCGAGACCGTCTCACGGCGGTCTCGCAGGTAGTAGGTGGGATTGACGATGTCGTGGTGGCCACCCCAGCAGCCGGTTCCGATTGCGTTGTGGCTTGGCCACGTGATGCTTGGGAAGTTCGTGATGCTGCCATGCGTCAACATCGCCCCGCCCTCTATGAGGCGGCGCAGGTTGGGGATCGCAGTAGGGTTCGATTCCAGCCGGTGCACGAGCTCCCCGTGAGCCTGGCCGTCCAACAGGAACACAAAGACTCGTTCCGGCGTCCCGGAATCCGGATCCAGCACCGACTCAAGGACGTGCCCATCCTGGCGCTTCAGGTAGACGTCCGGCCCCACGCCGCGCTCGCTTGAAGGACGGCCACTGCCGTCCATGCCGTCGATCAACGGAAAGCCCATCGCCCGCGCGATCGTCGGTGCGATGTCCACCTGCCGTGCTTCGGCGTCGACGCGCACGCCCTTCCTGACGCCTGGCCCGCAGAAGACCAGCGGCGAACGGGACTGGATCACATCAAGGGCACCGTGCTGCCCAGGCTGTCGGCCATAGGCGTAGGCCTTTGGGTTGACGACCAGGTCCGGCGCGTTTGGGCTATCGAAGAGCTGCGACAGGCGCTCGTAGGCGTACGGGTAGCTGACCTGGGCGGGCTCAATGAACGCCATCTGCGGGTCATGCCGGTCGCGGCCTGCGGCCAACTCTTCCGCAAGCGTCGAGAGCACCCGATGGTCCTGGCGTTCGAGCGGGTTTTCACCGGCGACGTCAATGACCTCATAGTCGTACCCGGAGTCCCCGAACTTGCGCACCCAGCGAACCATCCCCCGCAAAGCCCACGCCTCGTAGACCGTAGACCCATCGGTGGCAACTCGCACAGTCGCCACGAAGTCCGTCCAGGCGCGGCCATCCTCCGTAGTCAGGAGCTTGAGGATGGCGAGATTGCCGGACTCTTCCTGGTTGGCATCGAGGCCCTGGCCCCCCCGCCGTTCAAGGCCCGCGGGCTGCAACTGCAGAGTCTGATCGGTCACAGAAAACCCTCCAGAGGATTAGTCGGCGCATCGTAGCACCCGAACGCGAACGGTTAGGGTCCTACGCCAAATCGCGGCGAATCTTCGGTCACGGACCCCCGGTTAGATGCCAGCCGACGAACGGCGTTTCTGGCTCGACTTCCATAGCCCCGAGGAACTTGGCGGTCATGATGTACGCCCCAACGAGCAGGTTCACGCCCACCACTCCAGCCGGCGGGAGATGCTTCGCCAGTTCGTCATGAACTTGCTGCGCCGGGTGGTCACTCGCCACCAGCGCATCAACGTACCCGAGGATGGCGTGCTCGAACTCACTGAAGAACTCGCTTGCTTGCCACTCGTGCAGCGCGATGATGCGCGCATCGCTCAGGCCGGCATCCCGTCCAATGCGAACGTGCTGGTGCCATTCGTAGACGCTTTTGTGGAGAATCGCCGTACGGAGGATGACCAGTTCGCGGCGTTCCGGGTCCAGCCCGCACTGCGCCCAGAGCGGGTTCGCGAGGCGCAGGTAGCTGCGCACCAACCCGGGATTGTTGCCCATCGCCCCGAAGATGTTCAGGGGTACGCCGTCGGTGCCGCGCGGTAACCGATCGAATACGTAGTAGAGCTCTTCCGGGAAGTCGGCGCGTGTCGCCCTCGGTAGACGAGTCATAGAATCCCTCCTCCTGCAGCGCTGCAGTGTAGCGCGAGGAGGGCAAAAGGCGTTGCCGGGGTCTACCGCAGTTGGGATCTCGCTGCGCAGCCGTAGCCAAAACTTCCCATGGCCGCCGACTTGGTCCGCGACACGGGTAGCCACCGCGCACCGCGCATGAGTGTGAACTGACCCGCACCCGCTGAATTGCCGCTGCCAATGCGGAGGGCCGTCTCGCCGGCGCACCAGAAGGGTGCCGGCCAGGCGACCGTCATCACAAGCCTCTACGTGCTGTCGTCTATGCGGCTGGAGCTCGCTGGCCGAATTCACGCTCCGCCAGTTGGATGAATTCCACTGCCAGGTCTGGGTCAAACTGTGTGCCGCGGCCGCGCTCGATCTGGTCGATCGCCTGTTCGGTCGTCAGGCCTTTTCGATACGGGCGGTCCGTGGTCATAGCGCTGAACGAGTCTGCCAGCGTGAAGATGCGTGTCGAAAGGCTGACCTCCATACCTTTCAGCTTCCCGGGGTAGCCCTCCCCGTCGAATCGTTCATGGTGGTGCCGGACAAGTTCGACAACCACGTCGTAATCCGTGACAGCCGCCGTGATCGCTGCTCCAATCACCGGGTGTTCCTCCATGTGGTGGCGTTCTTCGCGCGTGAGCGGGCCCGGTTTACGAAGGATTTCGTCGGGCACCACAATCTTCCCCAGGTCATGGATTGGCCCACCGATCGTGATCGCGTTGAGCGCATCGCCCATTACTCCGAGATCATGCGCGACCCTGAGCGCGAGTTGCGTTGCATGGTCGCTGTGGTACCGGGTGTAGCTGTCCCTCCGGTCGATCGCCTTGACCAGGCTGCGAAGAGCCCTCAGGTTCGTCACCTCGCTCAAAGCGGAAGGCGTTGCCCTCTCGTACGCGGTGGCGACCAGGACTGGCGAGACCGACCGGTCCAGATACATCTGATCTTCTGCGTTCGCGATCAGCGCGCGCGGCGTCTCGTGCCCGCGGTAGGCGGCAACTCCGCAGCTGATGCGGGTAGGGAGCCGCGTCTTCGTCCCGTCCACTACCTCGATGTGGCCGATGGCATCGCGCGCCTTGCCCAGCATGAGCTTCGCATCGAGCTCATCCATTCCCGGGAAGATCACCACAAACTCGTCGCCGCCGAAGCGCGCAAATGCCGCAGGGGGCCTGATGTGCGCGCCGAGGGCTTCAGCAACGCGCGTGAGAACGTGGTCGCCTTCCTCATGGCCAACGAAGTCGTTCAGGAGCTTGAAGTTGTCCAGGTCGAGAAAAGCTGCAGTGAGGGGAGTACCGCTGCGCTTTGAACCTTCGACTGCCTCGACAATGAACTCATCGATGAAGCGGCGGTTGGGACAGCCCGTCAGGGCGTCTGTGTAAGCGAGCCGGCGGTACGCCGTCGCCTGCTCAGCCTCCATCTGGCGCGACCGGTTCGCCACCGACTTCTGGAGTACGTGCCACAAAATATCGGCGTCGAAAGGTTTTCCGAGGAAGTCATCTGCTCCCGCTTTCATCGAGCGGACGGCTACTTCAACATCCACGAACCCGGTAATCGCAACGATGCCGCAGGATGGCGAAAGCGCGCGAGCCCGTGCGATCACCTCGTGTCCGCTCATATCAGGAAGGCTTATGTCGGCGGCGATTGCATCGAAGCTTGATCCCTCCAGTGCCTCGAGGGCCGCCTTGCCGCTCCGCACAACGGTTATCGCCCGCGTAGAAGGCCCGAGCGCGCGTTCGATGAGTCGTCCGAGGGAAACGTCGTCTTCGACTACGAGCACCCGGAGCGCAGCACCGTCGGCCGAACGGGCGAAAGCATCCATCCTAGCGTTTATCGGTTCCCGTGGGCGGTTCGGACAGGCCCGCCCAGCTAAGATCAGGGACCGGATTAGGGGGTGGTCGCCGTTGGCTTGGTCACCCAGATTCTTCCTGCAACTTGTGTGCCCATCACCACAGAGCGGCCCCCCAGTCGTGCGGTCACCGTCCCCCTGTAGGGGGCAACTGCCTCAAGCAGCACGAGCGTCCCCGGGCGGATGCCTTCTTGACCGAAGAACCTGAGGAGCTGCTCATCCTCTTCGAACACGCGGTCGATTGCGACGGTGGCGCCTTCGGCAACGTCTGCCAGCGTGGTCATTGGTAGCTTGCGGGGGACACCTGGTCCTGGGATTGGGTAGCCGAAAGGGCTTCGCGTTGGCCGTCCCAGGGTCTCGAAAAGGTGCGGCTCGGTGATGTCTGAAATGCCGTGTTCCAAGAGGTGGGCTTCTTCATACGCGCGTCACCACGGCACCTTCAACACGTCCGTGATCAGGCACTCAGCCAGGCGGTGCCGGCGTACCATCTGTTCAGCCCGGTGCAGGCCGTCGCTCGTCAGGCGAATGACTTTTCGGCTGTCCTGTTCAACCAAACCATCCCTCAAGAGGCGTTTGAGCATGCCCGCGACGGACGGCGGCGTGACCTCCAGGCGATCAGCCAGTCGCACCGCAATGACATCCTGCCCCTCATCGTGGTGCAGGCGATAGATCGCAGTGAGGTAGTCGTCGCTCGCGACATTCGTGACCTGTTTCGGCATGGCAAAGCCGATCGTGACACGTCACCGGGCTACGGCCACGCGGCTGCCTCGGTACGTGTTGCTGCCCACGAAGGCTAGGCGGCGCGACGGATCGAACGCTTCTCAGCCATGTGCAGCGGGATGACCGTTCGGCTGGTGACCTGCTCCCTCAGCCACGCGACCACACATGGTGTGAGCGAGCCGTTTGTTTCACAGCAGTCGGAGCACAGTGCGGCGCGAGTTGCCTCTTCGTGCGGGCAACTCCCTGGGCGTATCTGATCCATGGCAATCCTCCTCGAGCGTCTCTTCTTGTATCGGCAGGGTGCGGAGGGTTGAATAGCGGTAACAGTTTGTCGGTCGCGCCTTGAGCGCACCCCGTTGTCCACCGCGCTCCCCTACCAATGCCCCAAAAGGTTCCCAAACGTCCGTCGCCGACGTAGAGTACGGACGTTACCGATTGCAAGGAGGCAGTATCTCATGGCTGCAAACCCAATCACCGAATCTGGACTGGACCTCTCATGGCTCAATCTCTACGACGATGCGGCCTCTGCCACGCCCGGCAAGAAGGGCCTCACTCTCAAAGAGATTAACCAGGGCCGCTATGGCGATGCCGCTCGCGGCGCTGGTGACATGACTTATCGCATGCGCGGCGCGCTCGCACGCCCGGGAGCGCAGCGCTTCGGCCCAACCTACATGTCCAAGTCTGATGTCTGGTCCGAGAACTGCATCATGCTCTACGAAGAGGCCACCCAGCGGCAGTGGTCTTCCGCGCGGGACATTCCCTGGGACACGCTTGAAGTTCTCCCGGATGAGGTCGAGCGGGCGATGTGCCAACTCTGCACCATGCTCACCGAAGTCGAGTTCATCGCCGGTGACGTG
>JBDTVB010000032.1:0-10340 GCA_040007415.1 Anaerolineaceae bacterium | reverse complement strand
ACGGCGCGGCGCATCGAGCTCGAGCGGCGAATCGCCGGTGACGACCCCCGCAACCAGCTCCGGCTCGGCCCGGTTCAAACAGAGCGCGACGATCCCGCCAAGGCTGTGCCCAACGGCGATGACCGGGGGAAGCTGAAGCGAACGGATCACGCTGGCCACATCGGCCGCGGCGGTGAAGACGTCATACGGCGCCACGGCGGCTGATTCGCCGCGCCCGCGCAGGTCAACCGAGATGCACCGGTGGTCACGCTTCAGATCCTCGATCTGGGGCGCC
Organism: Anaerolineaceae bacterium; assembly: GCA_040007415.1. Lineage (GTDB taxonomy): Bacteria > Chloroflexota > Dehalococcoidia > Tepidiformales > Tepidiformaceae > PNKC01. The sequence continues at coordinate 10,066 of JBDTVB010000032.1, read as the reverse complement.
CAGGCACTGCTGTCGCACGCCCAGCCATGGATGAAAACGAACGGAGTACCCCGCCCGCCGCCTTCGTCACGAAAGTGAATGGTTGGCGGACGTGGGCTCATCGCCGCCACGGCAGCAGGCCCGTGCGCTTCGCCGCCTTCTTCTTCCGTCCGGCGAGACGACCGGCGATAAAAAGCGTTACGGCCAGCAGCTTCGATGCCGACGATCGGCTGGACTTGGCCGCACGCTTACCTCGCTTCGCCAGCTTCTTTCGATCGATCGCAACCGGTGCAGCGGCCGCTGCGTGTCGCGAGGCGTCAGCCAGCGCACTCACGGCATCCGTTGCGGCATTGCGGGCCCGTTCCAGGTCGACGTCATGGATGACCTGCCGCGCACGATTCGTTCCACGCTGCCCCACCACGGAGAGCTCATTGACGAGGGCAGCCGCCCGCTCCCGGGCTTGCTCGAGGTCGATCATGGGCAGTGAGACCGAAGGGACGTGCGTCACTGCCGCGCTGGCTCGCCTGCGTATCGATTGATCCCGGCGCGTCCGTTCGGCGGAGCGTTTGCGGAGGAATAGGCCAACGCCCGCCAGTGCCGTCACTGCGCCCGCGCCAGCAAGGATCAAAGTCAGCGTTCCCGGCCCGCGCTTCCGGTGTGCTTCGTGCTCTTCCATCAGGCGCTCGAGCGTTGGTGGCTCTGGAGTGGCGGCGGATGCGAACTGCCCCCGCTCGAGGTCCGCCAGGAACTCCTGCACGCCGGCGGTAAACTCATCCGGGTTGTCCCCGGGGACGCTGTGGCCCGCCCCGGAAACCGTCACCAGTCGCGCGCTCGCCATCTCGCGAGTTGCGCGTTCTGCGGTTTCGGCGCTCAGGACGTCGCTTTCCGCCCCGCGCACGAGCAGCGTGGGCACGCTGATGTCACGGAACAACTGCCAACTCTGGTCGTTGCTTAGGTCCGAGCCGATCTTCAGGCCGCTGTCCTGCTCCCGAAACCGCTTGTCGAACTTCCATGTGTACTTGCCGGATTCGGCCGGCTTCAGGCGATGCCGCATCCGCTCGCGAATGTTTTCCAGGGTGCGCCGCTGGTTGAAACGATGGGCGAGCTCAACGAACTCATCGAATTCGAGCTCGTCCGGCCCGCGTGTGAAGCGGACGATGTTGTCCACGCCTTCCTTGGCGGATTCGGGGCCCACATCCACGAGCACGAGCGCCCGCACCCGCTGAGGATAGGCGTTGGTGTACGAAACCGAGTTCAGCCCGCCCATGCTGTGACCGACAAGGATGAAGCGTTCTATGCCGAGTGCTTCCCGAAAGCCCTCAAGATCCTGGACGAACGCCGCGCGTGAATAGTCGCCGTCCGGCGCCCAATCAGAATCGCCGTGGCCGCGCTGGTCGAGTGCGAGCAGGTGAAAGCGGTCCTGCATGCGCTCCGCGAACTCATCGAACATGTGCCCGGAGACGCCGAACCCGTGCACCAACACGACCGCTGGAGCGTCCGGGTTACCCCATTCTTGATAGTGCAGCTTCAGGCCGCGGACGGTGACGTCACGTTCGAGATATCCGGTTGGGACCATGTGGCCTACCTCCAGGGAACCGCTCCGCGCCGAGCGCGAAGCGGACATCCATCATAGCACCGGGACCGGCGAAGCACGGGTTGAGCGAAGCTGGGGCCCTACCTCGGACCATGCGGCCGAAAGGGCGCACTCTCCCACGGCGGGCCCACTTCTTCGGTCTGTTGACATTCCGGGCGCCCCAGTGCTTTCAGGCGAGGGCGCGGCAAATCGGGACCGCACCCCCTACCGGTAGTTCCCGAACTTCAGCTCGATACCGTAGTCCTCACCCTTCAGTGCCGTGATTACTTGCTGAAGTTCGTCCCGGCTGGGACTGCTGATACGCACCGCATCCCCCTGGATCTGGGCTTGGACCTTCTTGTACTTCTGATCCTTGATGAACTTCACCATCTTTTTGGCGATGTCGCTCTCGATTCCCTGCGTGAGCTTGATCTCCTGGCGAACGGTGCTTGAGGCCGCCGGCTGAATGGTGCCGCGGACCATATTCTTGATCGGCACGCTCCGCGCGATGAACCGTCCCGTCAGCGCCTGCCAGATGGCGTCAAGCTTGTACTCGTCCGTCGTATGGATCGTTAGGTTCGCTTTGCTCTTGTCGAAATCGATTTCGGCGAGGATGTTCTTGAAGTCGAACCGGCTGGTGATTTCACGCTTCGCCTGGTCGACGGCGTTCGCCACTTCCTGGAGATCGGCGCCTGTAGTGATGTCGAAGGTTTCGTCTTTGGCCATGCGGTAAGGGTACAGGCGCGCGAGTGCAGATAACAGGTGTTGACCACCGCTCGGCTGGCTGCCTACGCTTGCGAATCGCTAGATTCGGCGCTCAGGACGGAAACGGGTCCCTTTTCTTACTCCATCCTCGAACGGATCGAAGGGTGCGATCTCCGCTACGAACTGCGCGTGCCTCTATGCCGCCTTGTTCGCGATGGATTTCATCGCCCGCGACGTCGCCGCATCCATGGCCTGGACCGCAAGGATGGAGCAAGCGATCGAGCAATGGATGGCTATCGCCGACAAAGGGCCTTGATCTCGGTTCAACCGCACTCATAGCCTGCGGGACCTGGCCGTTTTCGTTTTCGAACCGGCTACACTGACTTGGCAGAACAGGAGGCCGGCCATGGACAACAACTCGAACCGCGCAGAGCAGCTTCGCCACGAGTACGACGAAAGCGTCGTGCAAGAAGGCAAAGAGCTCGCGGGCCCGTTCATGACTATCTCCGGTCGCCCTGTTGAACGCATCTACGATGCCACCGACACCGCCGGGTTGGACTACGAACGCGACATCAACCTGCCCGGCAACTACCCGTTCACCCGTGGCGTGCACAGGACCGGCTATCGCGGTAAACCGTGGACGATTCGCATGTTCAGCGGCTTCGGCTCGGTCGAAGAGACGAACCAGCGCTACAAGGATCTCCTCGCAGCGGGAAACAACGGCCTCTCCATCGCCTTCGACATGCCTACCCTGATGGGCTACGACCACGATGAGCCGTGGGCTGAGGGCGAATTCGGCAGTTGCGGCGTCGCCCTTGATTCACTGAGCGACATGGACATCCTGCTCCGCGACCTCCCCCTCGAAAAGATCACCACGTCGATGACCATCAACAGCCCGGCGCCAGTCGTCTGGGCACTGTTCATCGCCGCCGCGGAGAAGCGCGGCGTCCCCCGCGAAAGGCTTGCCGGCACCCTCCAAAACGACATCCTCAAGGAGTACATCGCCCAGAACGAGTACATCTACTCACCAGAGGATTCGATGCGCCTGGTGACGGACACAATCGAGTTCGCCTCTAAGGAGATGCCGCTCTGGAACCCGGTGAGCGTCAGCGGCTACCACATCCGCGAGGCCGGCTCGACGGCCGCCCAGGAGCTCGCATTCACCCTTGCCGACGGCTTGGAATACGTGCGCTGGGGAGTCGCCCGCGGCCTCGATATCGATTCCTTCGCCCCGCGCATCTCGTTCTTCTTCAACAGCCACAACGACTTCTTCGAAGAAGTCGCGAAGTTCCGCGCGGCCCGCCGAATCTGGGCGCGGCAGATGCGCGAGGTCTTCGGTGCAAAGAACCCACGCTCCTGGTTGATGCGGTTCCACACCCAGACGGCGGGCGTTTCGCTCACGGAACAGCAGCCCGAAGTGAACCTTGTGCGCGTTGCCATCCAGGCGCTCGCAGCCGTCATGGGTGGCACCCAATCGCTCCACACCGATGCAATGGACGAAGCGATCGCCCTGCCGAGCGAGAAGGCCGCCCGCCTCGCTGTCCGCACCCAGCAGGTCATCCTGCACGAGAGCGGCGTCATCAACACCGTCGACCCCCTCGGCGGCTCCTATTTCGTCGAAAAGCTCACATCCGACATGGAAGCCGAGGTCTTGAAGTACTTCGAGCAGATCGATGCGCTCGGCGGAGTCCTCCCGGCAATCGAGACAGGTTTCTTCCAGAGGGAGATCGCTGACGCTTCCGCGCGCTTCCAGTTCGAAGTGGACACGCGCGACCGCATCATCGTCGGTGTGAACGAGTACGTGGAGAACGCGCCGTCCGATATCCCCATCCTCAAGTTCGACCCGGAGGGGGAAGCGCGCCACCTGGCACGCCTGAAGAAGCACCGCGCCGATCGCGATGCAACCGCCTATGCCGAGGCGATGCGCCGGCTGGAACAGGCCAGCCAGGACCCGCACGACAACACCATGCCGCATCTCATCGCCGCTGTGAATGCGGGCGCAACGGTCGGTGAAGTCTGCAACATGTGGCGCAAAGTCTACGGCGAGTACAAGGAACAGGTCGTCGTTTAGGCGAGGCACCATCCGCTTCAAGGCCCCTCGCCCCAGCGGAGTGTTAGGCCGTCGCTCGCGGGATCGCTACGCCGCGTGGCTCACGCGGCACCTCCACCGCCTGCACGGACTTCAGTACGTGAGCGAGACGCTCCCGTTCTTCTGGCGTGCGACTCGGCATCGGCAGCGTGATGCGGCTGGCGTACTCACGTTTCTCGCGAAGGAACTCCGGCAGCTTGTCGTAGGTCGAGGATTGGGCAAACACGCGGAGCACGTCTTCAGGGATGATGCGCTGCATCTCCTGCCACTTGCCTGCCAGCGAGAGTGAATGGAGCTGCATCCCGAGGTCCTTGAGACCGTGAACTTCGAACACTTCGTGGTAGCTGCGAGTTGAGCCGTAGAACGAAATCGGCTGGCGCAGCCGTTCCAGGCCCTGCTCGATTTCGGACTCCGTCTCCGCGAACACGGTGAACCCGCCGCCCGAGATTTCGATGTCTTTCCACGTACGCCCCGAGCGCTGCAGGCCGATCGCCACGTTCGGAAGGACAACGTCGCGCATGTACTTGTCCGTCATGAAGCCGTGCGGGAACACGGCATCGGCCACCTCACCAGAGACCCGAGCCATAGCGTCGCCCACGCAAGCGAGTGCGATCTTCGGGTGCGCATACTCAATTGGGCCGGGGTTGAAGTTCGGCGTCATCAGCGTGAAGTGGTAGTGCTTACCCACGTAGTTGGGTGTCTCACCCGTCTCAAACGAGTGCCAGACCGCCCGCACCATGCGGATGTACTCCTTCATCCGCGTTGCTGGGCCGGGCGTCCATTCGGTGCTGAAACGGTTGGCGTTGTGGCCCTTCACCTGGCTGCCAAGCCCAAGCGTGAAACGTCCCTTGCTCAGGTGCTGGATGTCCCACGCTTCCATCGCGAGCACCGTAGGGCTGCGCGGGAACGCGATCGTGACGCTGGTTTGCACTTCCAGCTTCTCGGTGCTGGCCGCGGCCAGCGTTGCCGCAAGGATCGAATCGTGCTGTGTCTCGGGGGTTGATGCGAAGTCGTACCCAAGCTCTTCCGCGCGTCGTGCTGATTCCGCGACTCCGGTCAGCCAGCCTCCACCGAATCCTGATCCTACCTTCATGGATGCCTCTTTCGTGGCCCCGCAGAAGAGGCCAATTGTGTAGCCCAAGTCTAACGAGCGCTGTCCAAGCCCGCACTAGCCCGTGGTCTACAGCCGCCCCGTCTGCCTCGCTCGCTCGAGGACGATCTCGAAGATGCGGGCGGTTGCCGCGTCGATCATCACGCCATTGTTGTTGGCGCTCCCCAGCCCGGCCGCTTCCGCCTCACGCACCTTCGCGATGACGCTCTTCGCCGTCGCTACTTCTTTCTCGGTCGGCGAATAGACATCGTTTGCGATATCAATTTGGGTCGGGTGGATGCACCACTTGCCAACGGCCCCGAGAGTGGACGACCAGGTGCATTCCGTGCGGTAGCCGTCACCATCGCGGAAATCGGCGAACGGGCCATCGATCGCATCGATCCCGAAGGCGCGCGCCGCCACGATCATGCGCGTGCGGGCGTAGTGCCAGATGTCACCCGGGTAGTTGCCCTTGTTCACGCCGATGTTGCCCATGCGCATCCCCTGGCTGGCCGAAAGGTCGCCAACTCCGAGGATCAGTGCTTCCAGCCGCGGCGAGCAGGCGGCGATTTCTTCGACGCGGGCCAGCGCTTCGGTTTCCTCGATCAACAATTCGAGGCCGATCCCACCTTCAGGCAGCCCGAGTTTGAACTCGAGCTGTGTCAGCAAGGTGTCCACAAACCAGACGTCGCGTGGCGCCTTCACCTTGGGCACGATGATCACGTCGATGTTCTTCCCGGCACCGGTGACGGTCTCGATGATGTCGTCGTGGCACCAGATCGTGTGGGGGCCGTTCACTCGCACTGCCCGCGTAGTCTTGCCCCAATCCAGGCCGTTCAACGCATTGATCACCGGTTTGCGGGCGCCCACCTTCTCGTTCGGTGCGACCGCGTCCTCAAGGTCGAGGAAGACGAGGTCCGCGTTGCTTTCGGCGGCCTTGGCCATCATCTTTTCGCTCGTACCGGGGGTGGCGAGTTCGGAGCGGCGAAGGCGGAAGGGTCTGGTCATGTGATCTTCTCCTGGTCCAGTTCTGCAAGGATTTCGGCGTTGTGTTCGCCCAACTTCGGCGGGCGGCGGTAGATTCCGCTCGGTGTGGCGGTGAATTTGATCGGTGAGTTTGGCAGCACGACCGGACGGTCGCTCCCCGGATGGTCGACCGCCACCAGCATCTCTCGCGCGCGCACATGCGGGTCGGCGAAGATGTCAGCCGCGTTGTTCACAGGCCCAACCGGGACCAGCCCGGCCAGCGTCTCCACCACCTCATGTGTTGTCCGGACTGTTGTCCAGGCCATCATCGTCTGTTTGACGAAGGCGGCGTTCTGAATGCGATCGTTGTTCGCCCGCGTACGGTCGTCGTCGATCAGGTCCTCGCGGTCCATCAGCAGGCAGAGGCGCTCCCAGTGGTTCGGCGTGGGTGCAGCGATCGCGCAGTAGCCATCCGCGGTTGGGTAGATGTCGAACGGGGTGAGTTGCGCGTGGCTGTTGCCCAGCGGCTTCGAGACCGTCCCCCGGTAAGAGTAGCGGTAGATGATCGCCTCCGAGAGCGCCACCGCCGCGTCGTACATACCCACATCGACGAACTGCCCTTCGCCAGTCGCTCGTGCATGGACCACCGCCGCGACAACGCCGAGGGCGACAAGCGTCCCGGGATACAGGTCGCCAATGCTCGGCCCCATCTTGAGGACCTGGCCGTCCTCTGTCCCCGTAAAGCTGACCGGCCCTCCCATCGCCTGGGCTACAACATCGTAGGCCGGCCAATCGACGTATGGGCTCGTGCCCGTCCGCGGGTCGCCGAAGCCGCGAATCGCGCCGTAAACCAGTTTCGGATTGCGGGCCGCCAGCACTTCGTATCCCAGCCCCAGGCGGTCCATCACGCCGGACCGGAAGTTCTCAATCACCGCGTCGGCACCGTCCACAAGGCGTAGAAAAGTCTCTCGGTCCGCTTCGACCGTGAAATCCAGCACGATCCCACGCTTGTTGCGGTTGATACTCGCGAAGTAGCCGCCGAACGCCCGTTCGCTGTCGCTTTCCGTGTACGGGAGCGAGTAGCGCGAGATATCGCCTTCGGGCGGTTCGATCTTGACGACGTCGGCGCCCAGGTCCGCCAACAGCATCGTGCCGAACGGTCCGGCCAGGGCGCGCGTCAGATCGATAATACGCACGCCTTTCAGCGGACCCGAGGCAGAGGCCATCATCGGCGCCGCCCATTCGTGGGCGCGCCGGTAGTCGAGTTCGCCGCTGGGTTGGGTCACCGGCCTATTCTTGGTTCAGGGTGCTGGCTTGGCAACCTTGGCGATGAAACGTCGGCCCAACAGTTAGCTCACGCTCGTCCCGCCGTCCACCGGCAACGAGATCCCCGTGATGAACCCCGCCTCGTCTGAATGCAGAAACAGTGACGCATAGGCAACGTCCCAGCCGGTGCCCATCTTCCCTCCCAAGGGGACGTTGCGGTCGCGTTCTGCGATTACCTGCTCGCGCGGGACGCCCGCGGCCACCCGGGGTTCGATCGCCATCGGCGTGTTCATCAGGCCGGGGAGAATCACGTTGGCACGAATGCCATGCGAAGCGTTCGCCGACGCGAGGTTCTCCGTCAGCGCGATGACTCCAGCCTTGGTGGTCTTGTAGCCGACGTACGGGTATGCCGACCGGACCGCCATCGATGAAATGTTCACGATCGATCCGCCCCGTTGCTCGCGCATGATCGGAATCGCGTGTTTGCAGGCCAGCCACATCCCGCGCAGGTTCACGGCTACGATCCGATCGAAGGCTTCGACTGTCAGGTTCGTTGCGCTGGCATCACCCAGCGCGAGGCTCGCGCCCACGTTGTTGTGCAGGATGTCGATCCGTCCGTACGTGCTCAGGCAGGCCGCGATCGCATCCTGCACCTGCTGCTCCTCGGTAATCTGGGCCGCGAAAGCGAGCGCTTGTCCGCCTTCTCCGCGGATAATCCCCGCCGTCTCTTCCGCAGCCGCGAGGTCACGGTCGACGATCACTAGTCGGGCGCCCTCCCGCGCGAGCACGATTGCTGTTGCCCGGCCGTTGCCAATCGTTTCGCCCGGCGTCTGCCCGCCGCCGAAGATGATCGCCGCCCGGTTCTTCACGCGATCGGTCATGGAAAGCCTCCTGCCACTTGTGGGTTGGTGACCTCACGGTAGCGGATTCGCCCGCGCCTCGGAAGGTAGCTGGCGCGGCGTTTTCCAAGGTGCACCGTGCGCGTTAGAGTTCAAGACACGATGACAAAGATCTCGAACGCGCCGACTACCGTCCTCAGCATCGAACTGGCGAGCGGCGCCGTTCAGGTCCAAACCGGCGGCTCCGGCCCCCCGCTGCTCCTGCTTCACCAGGACGTTGGACCGATGGGCTGGGGGGCGTTCCAGGACGCACTTGCTCAACATTTCACGGTCTTCGCGCCGGACATGCCCGGCTTTGGCGATTCTCCGCGCGTAGATTGGGCCCGCCACCCTCGTGACCTCGCGGCGATCATGCTCGCCCTCGCCCGCAAGGTGGGCCTTAAGGACTACACACTCGTGGGCCTCGGCTTCGGCGGTTGGGTGGCGGCCGAGATGGCTTCCTTCGCCGGCCCCGATCTCGCTGCGATGGTCCTCTCCGCGCCAGCCGGCATGCGGCCCGATGAGACCTTCATTCTCGACCAGGTGATGGAGGACCCGTTCGCCTATCTCCGTTCCGGTTTCGGCAGCAGTGCGGTCTTCGAAACGCACTTCCCCGATCTCAAGGACAAAGACCTCCGAGCCCGCCTGGAGCAGTCGCGAGAGACGATCGCACGGGTGTCCTGGAAGCCGTACATGTACTCGTACGAGCTGCCTGAGACCCTCAAGGAAGTCCACGTCCGGGTGACGGTCGTCTGGGGCGAAAAGGATGCCGTCATCCCGCCCGAATGTGCTGGCCGGTTCGCGAGGGCTCTCCCCCGCTGCGATGTCCGGCGCTTGCCCGTCGAGGGCCATTTCCTCGAGCTTGAACACCCGGTGCTGCTCGCCAGCGTCATCCACGAGGCCTTCGCAGCGGCCACAGGAAAGAGGTAGCTCGCATGTTCATCGGACACTTCACCGAGCGTCCCTACCAGGATCCCAAAGCAAGCTTCTTCGGCGCCAGCAAGGAAGAGCTCACCGACCTCGTCCTTAGCAACGGCGACTACGACTCCCACATCGCTCACGACCTCTACAACCGCTACTTTGATGAAAAGCTGTTCGCCGAGCAGATGGGCTTTGATGGCCTGATGCTCAACGAGCACCATTCCACTCCGTTCACCATGGGTAGCGTGTGCAACATCGAAGCGTCGATTCTCGCGCGCATCACGTCACGGGCGAAGATCGTGCTCCTCGGCAATCTGCTCGCCGTGCGCAGCGACCCAATCTTCCTCGCCGAAGAGTTGGCAATGATCGACACGATCTCCAAGGGCCGCCTCATCAGCGGCTGGGTGCGCGGGACCGGTCGCGAAAGCCTCTCCCACAACGCGCAGTCTCCGTTCAACTGGGAACGCTTCCAGGAAGCCCACGACCTGATCATCAAGACCTGGACCGAGCCCGGGCCGTTCCGCTGGGAAGGCCGCCACCACCAGCTCCGCTACGTGAACCCGTGGGCTAAGCCCTACCAGAAGCCTCACATGCCGATC
>JBDTVB010000031.1:0-10496 GCA_040007415.1 Anaerolineaceae bacterium | reverse complement strand
TGAGGCGCGCCGTGGCTTCGACGCGGGGATTCGCCACGTCACCCACCTCTACAATGCCATGCGGCCGATCCACCAACGCGAAGGCGGGCCGATCGTGGCAGCGCTCTTCGAGGAGATGCTCACCTGCGAATTGATCTGCGACGGCGCGCACGTTGACCCGGAAGTCCTGCGCCTGGCCTTCCACTTCCTTGGTCCCGAGCGAACGGTTGTCGTGACGGACAACCTCCACATCGCCGGTACAGATGTCGCGGGTGGGCAGTTCGCCGGCGAGGTAGTCTCAGTCAGCGGCGCGAAGGCGGTGCGTGGCGATGGCACAATCGTCGGCAGCGTGGCAACCATGGACCAGCATTTCCGAAACGTCATCCAGTACCTTGAGGTGGACCTGCCGAGCGCCTTCCGCATGTGCTCCACCAACCCGGCGCGCATCGCGGAGGCGGCGAGGAAAGGCCACATCGAACCGGGTATGGACGGCGACCTGGTGATCCTGGATGAGGGCCTTCAGGTGACTGCGACCGTCTGCAGGGGCGCGGTGGCCTGGCAACGGCCGTAACGCCTTAGGCCGGGCCAGCCTGCGCCCACTTGAGCCGGGCGGCCGCCGCCGTGTCCAGCACTACGGAGCAGTCTGGGTGTTCCTGCAGAAAACTGGCCGGGCAAGTTGAGCTGACCGGACCTTCCAACGCCCTGGCGACGATCTCCGCCTTCTTCTCCCCGTTGGCCAGGAGCAGCACACGCCGCGCCGCGAGGATCTCGCCAAGCCCGAGCGTAAGTCCGTGCGTAGGAACCGCGTCTCCGAAGAAGAGGGCAGCGCTGGCACGAGTCTGGACGGTGAGCTCCGCGAGCCGCGTTGCCCGCTCTCTACCTGTTCCGGGCTCATTGAACGCGAGGTGGCCGTTGATGCCGATGCCAAGGATCACCACGTCCAGCCCACCCGCATCCTTCAGCCCCTCTGCGAACCTGGCTGCCTCCGTCGGCAGATCCGGGGCCGTCGGATCGAACTGGTGGACCGGGCCCGTCGTCGGAATCGCGGCCCAGTAGCGCGCGAAGAAGGCACGATTCGCGCACGGGTGGTCCCGATCGTCGACCACGTATTCGTCGATGGCGAACGGGGACTGGAACCGCGCCATTGAGATCTCACCGGACCTCACTCGCTCGCTCAGCGCTTCGTACAGCGGTATCGGCGTGCTCCCTGTTGCCAGCCCCAGCAGCGGTGTCTTGAATCCACCGGCGAGCACCATTAACTCGCGGCACGCGGCGATGCCAAACGACTCGGGGCGCACTATCGTGAGTTGGGCGCCCACTACGTCCGCGTCGCTTCGTTGAAAATTGCTCGCAGGGTGGGGATCGCCTCCGGGATGCGGGATCCATACCACCAGAGCAGCTTGCCATCTATGAGTCGCGTGGGCGCCACTTTCTCGAATGCCGGGAGGTGTGCGGTCGAGAACGGGAATGGTTCATCGGGCAGCAGGATCAGCTCCGGCCGCAAGTCGGCGAGTTCCTGCAGCGAAAGTTGCGGGTAGCGAGCCTTCCCCGCGAGGACGTTGATGCCCCCAGCCCGCTCTAGAAGGTCGTGGCCATAGCTCTCGCTGCCGAGGCCCATCAGCGGGTCCCACCAGACTGCGGCAAAGACCCGCAGCGGCTGCAGCGAGGCCGGTCCACACAGCGCGGCTTCGATCTCGGCGGCTAACTCCTCGGCCCTCGCCTCGGCGTCAACCAGCGCCCCAATCTCCCGGATCATCGCGACTGCCTCCGGGACGCTGTTGGGGTCGGTCAGCAACACCTTGAGGCCCGCCGCCCTCAGCGCTTCGACATCTTCCCGCCGGTTCTCTTCCTTGTTCGCCAGGACCAGGCCAGGTTTAAGTGCAACCAGCCGTTCGATTCGTGGATTCTTCGTGCCACCGACGATGGCTACCGTCTGTACCGGTTCAGCGGGCTCCGTGCAGAACCGCGTGCGCCCAACCAGTGAGTCGCCGCGCCCCAGCCAGAAGACAAGCTCAGTGATGCTCGGAACAAGTGAAACGATGCGAAGCACGGCCACCTGTCGAGCCTACGGTGCCTGCGAGCGACGGCCAAACGGCCTCCACGGGGAACGGGAGGCCGTTTGGCTGGAGAGGACTGGTTGGAAGCTACTGGGCGGGCGTCGCCAGGGTCACTTCGGTGGTCTGTTTCTTGCCATCCCGGTAGTACTCCACCGCTACCTTCTGGCTGGGCGCCGTGCGGATCATGGCCACCGCGAGATCTGCCTCATTGCGAATCTGGAACTGGCCGACCTTCGAAATCACATCCCCGGCCCGGATGCCACCTTTTTCAGCCGGGCCGCCAGCGGCAACGCCATCGGTACCGATGATCACGCCGGTCGTTCCATCGGGCAGACCGATCTGCTTCGCCTTCGCTGGCCGCAGGGCGTCGAAGTTCTGGATGCCGAGCATTCCACGGTTCACCTTGCCGGTCGCCTTGAGTTGCTCGTAGACCGCTTTCACAGTGTCTGCCCCAACGGCGAAGCCGATGCCAGGGGCTACCTCGCCTGTCGTCGGGTCAGGTGCGATCGCCGTGTTAACGCCCACGACTTCGCCGAACAGATTGAGCAGCGGGCCGCCGCTGTTGCCGTGGTTGATCGCCGCGTCCGTCTGAATCGAACCGAGGAGGCCGAACGCGCTCTCGTTGATCGCCCGGTTCTTGGCACTGACAATGCCGCGCGTCACAGAGTAAGAAGGACCCTCGCCGCCCTTCAGATCCAGCGCGTACCCGATCGCCACCACATCCTGGCCAACCTGGACTTCGTCAAGGCTGCCGATCTTCAGCGCCCTCAGCCCGGTTGCTTCGATCTTGACGAGCGCCTGGTCCGAACGGGAATCGGTTCCCACCACCTTGCCGGTGTACGTCGCGCCGTCGCTGGTAGTCACCTGGACGGTTGCGACGTTCCGTCCTGAGGAGGACTGCACGACGTGGTTGTTCGTCACGATGAAGCCCTCGGCATCAACGATGAAGCCCGTACCGACCCCGCTGTTTGTCGCGATGCGCACAACCGACGGCTCAGCGAGCTTCACGAGATCCTGCGTCGATAGCTCGTTCGTCGTCTTCTTGATCTGGTTCGAGACGGTCGGAGTGGCCTGGCTGCTGCCCGTGTTGTTCGTTCCGCCGGTGTCGGCAGCGGGCGCGGTGGAGGTGTTCGAAGAGCAGGCTGCCCCAATGAGCAGCGTCAGGGCAGCGATACTGGCGGCCGCGGGGCGAGTAAGTGAAACCATTGGGGCTAACTCCGTCCGGGATATGACTCCAGTGTTGGCCATCGCCCGGCAATCGCGGGTAAACGGTCAAACGGTTGCGTAAAGGTTCGCGGCACGCACTACGGTGCCGTGTATGATCGGCATTCAGGCAACCTATGACAGAAAGCCATCCAGACGCCGCCACCGCACGTACCATAAGCAGAGCCGATTCATTTGCGCCATCGGTGGATGCAGAAATCGCGGCTCGCACTGGTTGGTCGGACGAAGCGCTCATGCTTGCAATCGCTGTTTCACGGGATGAACTCGCTTTCGCCGCGCTCTACGACCGCTACGTCGACCTCGTTTACTCGGCTTCGCTCCGCGTGCTGGCTGATGCCCAACTCGCCGAGGACTCCGCACAGGACGTCTTCGTGAGGCTCTGGCGCCGGCCCGAGACCTTCGTCGCCGGGCGCGGACGGTTCCTTTCGTGGTTGATGAGCGTCACCCGCAACCGCGCCGTGGACGAGCTGCGTGCGCGCACCAGGCGCCGTCGGCGCGAGGGCGGTTCGCTCGGTGAGCCAGACGAAGGCGCAACCCCGCTCTTCTCCACCGAATCAGAAGATCCCCCACGCTCCGCCGAACTGCACGAAGACCAGGTCATCGTCCGCCGCGCCCTTGATGATCTTCCCATAGACCAGAAGCGCGCGCTCCAACTGGCGTACTTCCGGGGCCTCACGCAGCAGGAGATCGCGACCGCCCTGCACGAGCCGCTGGGCACCGTCAAGACGCGCATCCGCCTTGGCATGCAGAAGTTGCGCCGCGCCCTCGAGCACGAGGCCTAGGCCAACACATGACCACCCACGTCACCCAGGAACAGGCGGACGAATACGCCATCGGTGCGCTCGATCTCGATCTCGATCTTGTGCGGATGGTCGCGCTCCACCTTGGCGAGTGCGCCGCCTGTCGCGAAACCGTGCGCGACGCCGAACGGGTGGCCGCCGCCTTCGCCGTGGCCGCGCCCCAGCTCCGAGCGCCAAAGAAGTTGCGCCAACGTGTGATGCGCTCTGCCGGCCTTGAACGCGTCGGACCGCTCCGTCGCGCGGTGATCATCGCCCAGGCCGCAGCCGGGATTGCCGCCGTCTTTGTCGCCATCGCCGCCTTCACCGGGATGGTCTCTGTACGCGGCAAGGTCGGCGATCTGCGCGACAAGAACGACTACCTCCAGACGCAGATCGATGACGCCCTCTCCCAGAAGGTCGAGATCGCCGCCCTCACTCGCGGGCTCGATGAGGCGGAACGAAACTCCGACCAGCTCAAGCGCGCGGCCCAGGGTGACCGCAACCTCCTCCTCGCGCTGATGTCGCCCAAGACCGACGTGGCCGACGTCTTCACCAAGGACGAAGCCGCCACCTCCATTGGTCGCCTTGTCTGGGACGAAGACCAGAAGCGCGTCTGGTTCGTGGCCAGCGACCTCGCCCAGCGGCCCAAGGGCGAAACGTACCAGTTGTGGGCCAACAGCGGCGGAAAGTTCTACAGCCTCGGCGTTTTTGCGCCTGATTCCAGCGGCTTCGCGCGCTACGAAACCACCGTCCCGCAGGGCCTCAAAAGCTACGAAAGCGCGGTGGTCACCATCGAGCGCGCCGGAGGTTCAAGCGAGCGTACCGGCCCCAGCGTCTTCGTCGCCGACCTGAGTGGCCTGCGCCGCTAGCGCAACTTACCGGGCAACGCTGCGCACACCGCCGCCGTAGCGGAAAATCCCCACATGCCCGCCGTCTCCGAACCGATCAGCTACGACGACGTCCCTTACCCCGGGGCCGCGCTCCCCGATACGCACCCCTCCAACCTGGCAGTGATTGCCACCCTCTTCGGGCTGGAGCCAGCGTTGCCCTCACGCTGCCGCGTGCTCGAACTTGGCTGTTCGACCGGCGGCAACCTGCTGCCCATGGCCGAACTGCTGCCCCAGAGCGAATTCGTCGGCATCGACCTTTCGGGCGTCCAGATTGGGATGGCGCGGGCGCGGGCGCGGCAGCTGGGCCTGAAGAACGTGCGCTTCGAAGAGATCAGCATCCTCGATGTCGGCGCGGACTTCGGCGAGTTCGACTACATCATCTGCTACGGCGTCTACTCCTGGGTGCCGGGCGATGTGCGCGAGAAGATCCTGCGCATCTGCGGCGACCACCTGGCGCCCAACGGCATCGCCGCCGTGAGCTACAACACCTACCCCGGCTGGCACATGCGCGGCCTCGCTCGGGACATGTTCGTCTACCACGCGCGGCGGCTCGGTTCGACCGATGAGCGGGTGGACAGCTCGCTTGCCCTGCTCCAGTTCGCCAAGGAAGCGACCGCCGAAATGGGTGAGAAGTACCCCGAGTACCGCCTCTACAGCCAGGTCCTCGAACGCGAGATGAAGCTGCTCAGTGGTCGCGCGCGCCACTACTTTGTGCATGAGCACCTGGAGGGCGTGAACGAGCCCTGTTACCTGCACGAGTTCGTCTCGCGGTCTGCCGCTCACGGCCTGAGCTTTCTCGGCGATGTGCGGCTTTCGACCATGAGCGGCGGCGTCTTGCCGCCCGCGGTGATCGAGCAGCTTTCCGGCCTTGCCCAGGATTTCACCGCGATGGAGCAGTACAAGGACTTCTTCACCAACCGCACCTTTCGCAACACCCTGCTCTGCCGCCAGGAGCGCAGGATCACGCGCGATCTGGACGGCGAATCGATGTTCCCTTTCGCCTTCAGCTCCCTCGCGAACCCGGTCGGCGAAGACGACCCGGCATACGACGAAAACGTGCCCAAGCTGCGGTCGCACCGTGGCGGCGCGGTGATCTCGATGAACTCGATGCTCAGCTTCCTAGCGCTCGGCCACTTGCTGGAGCAGGCGCCGCGCTGGGTACCGTTCGATGCACTGCTGGCCGAGGTGCGAACACAGCTGGCGGCATCAGGCGAGACCCGCGGAGATGAGGCGGCAGACGCCCGGCGGCTGGGCGAAACGCTGCTTCGCTGCCTGAGCGCTGAGGTGGTGGACGCAACCTTCGAACCGCCGAGCATCGCCAATGAAATACCCGACCTGCCACGAGCGACGGCATACACTCGCCTCCAGGCCGCAGCCGACGAGACCGCGACCAGCCTGCGCCACGAAAGCTTCGGCGCGACCACCATGGCCCTCTTCCTCCTTCCGCAACTGGACGGCACGCACACCCGCGCAGACCTCATCGTGATCGTCGACGCCGCCATTGCCGCCGGCAAGATCACGGTCGAAGGCTCGGAGCTTGCCCCCGAAGAAACAGCCGCCGCGTTCGTGGACGCGGCGCTGGAGGAGCTGCGAGCAGCCGGGGCCCTGCTGGGTGCGGGCTGAGGGCTGAGGCGGGTACGTTCTGGACGCCCTTGGAGCTCCCCTTACCGCCGACCCCCTCGACGACTTCGCGGCCGGGGGGCAAACGGTACAGCATCCCGCTTTGGTCAGCCGTTCAGCCTTCGAAACGCGGTTTGGCGGGGCCCTCTATGGCCGCGATGGCAGTCATAGGGGGAGTGCCATCTTCGATCACCGCATGCAACCCCGGGAGGTATTTGTCCATCATCTCAAGGTTCAAGTCGACCAATCTCCGGAGCAGCGCGGTGCTCAGACGGTCTCCTTCGACGTCGATGCTGGTCTTGAAGCGCACTTCGCCGTCGCTCATGTCCATTTCGAAGTTTCCGATGAGCAATCCAAAATTCGCACGAGTGATGAACTCGGCCACGGCTAATCGCTGCTCCTCCGGAATCGCGGTGATCCCGATTGAGTAGAACACGAAGCGATCTTCCGATTCTCGCGCGTGGGCGATGCACACCCACTGACCGTTCTTCCCCGTGTGGCTGAAGCGCAGAATCGGCTTGCCCACGAACTGTGTCGTCACCCATGCCGAGTCTGCGAAGTACTTGTGCACCACCTCAAAAATGGTCCGGTTATCGGTCATCGACTTCCTCCCAGTGTCTGGAGCCACGTCGGCGGCACCCAGCCCTTTCGCCGAAAGCTCTCGAGTGCCCGACCGGCACCCTGGTGGCCGAGCCGCTCCGCTTCGTTCAGACAGCTCACTGCTTCCGCGAATCGGTCGGCGCCGCCAAGAACCAGCGCGAGTCCGTAGTATGCGTCCGCATCCTCTGGAGCGCGCGAAATGACTTCCGCATAGTCGGCAACGGCCGACTCCGTCGCCCCCAGGTCGCACCACGTTTGCGCGCGCGTTCGAAACGCTGCGAGCATACAGCCGTCGCGCTGTCGGATTGCCACGGACAAGTCCTCGATCGCCGATTCCGGGCGGCCGAGGCCCAGGTACACTCGTGCCCTCGCGTGGTGCAGTTCGCCGATCGGCGTTGCCCCTCTAGCCAATGCGACCGTGTAGTCATCAAGAGCTCCACGAAGTTGGCCGAATGCGTGGCGTGATCGCGCACGATTGACGAAGTCGGCCGGCGTCGCCCGTTCATCGGAAGCCAGCTGTTCAAGGTCCGCTCCAGCTTGTGCAAGGAGACCTTCCTCCAGGAGCATCACGGCGCGGTTACTACGCGCTTCGCGAGAGCCCCCAGCAACGGCACGGCCGAAATCCGAGAGTGCCTCCTCTCGCTGGCCGGCTTCGAGCCGCAGGAGGCCACGATTGTTCCATGCTTCGGCGAGCAGCGGGTTGGCCGCGAGCGCGGTCGTGTAGTCGCCGATCGCGGCTGCATGGTTGCCCATCGCAAGGTGGAGATTCCCCCGGTTGTAGTGAGCGGCCGCGTGGTTGGGTTGCTGCTCGAACACGCACGCGTAAGCGGCCAGCGCCTCCGCATGAAGCCCTCTAGCCTGACACGTTAATGCGCGCCCGTAGTGCGCCGCCGCCATGGGATCCGTTTCGAGAAGAGCGTCGAACTCCGACTGGGCATCCTGGAAGTGCCCGAGGTTGTAGTAGGTGTTAGCCCGGTTGACGCGGTCGCTGACGGTTGGTTCGTCGCACGGGGCCGGTGTCAGCGGCCGCATCTGGAACTGCTCCTCGTACACCGTCTCGATCGCTTCGAGCAGGTCCCCCACGGTCTGAAACCGGTCATCCGGAGACTTTGCCATGCACCGGTGCACGAGGCGGATGACGCCTTCGGGCAGGCTGGAATCGAGAGGCGGAACCGGCGCGTGGCGGTGGGCTGCGCGGAAGTCCTTGCGTTCTTTGCCCTTAAAGGGGCCGCTCCCAGCGAGCATCCGAAAGAGGACGCAGCCGATGGCGTAGATGTCGGCCCGGGAATCCACCGGACCCGCGGTCCACTGTTCAGGGGCCATCGTCGTGGGCGTGCCGACCACCTGGTCCGGCGCTGGCGGCATCACTCCCGGGCTCCCCGCCGCCCCGATTCGCACGCCGCCGCCCACCTGCGCGAACCCGAAGTCCGTCACCTTTGCGGTACCTGATTGCGCTATCAGCACGTTCTCGACCTTGATGTCGCGGTGCACGAACTCTGGCTGCTTCTCGGCAATGTGGATCAGTCCGCGGCAGATGTCTATGGCAACCTCCAGGGCTCGACGAACGCCCAGCGGTCCCTGCTTCGCGACAAGGTACTGGAGGCTAACGTTCTCCCGGTCCGGGTCCGCCACCCACTCCAGGCAGAGAAACGGGGCACCATCGATCTGCGTCAAGTAGAAACACCGAACGACGTTTGGGTGGTTGCCAACGCTCGTCCAGATGGCGGCCTCCGCCTGCAACCGTGCCCGCAAACGATCATTCCGGACGGACGGTTGGAGGAACCGACCGCGGAGCGTCTTCAGCACCAGTGGAGCCTTGGCAGTCTCATCGAAGCAGAAGTAGACTTCACCGATCCCACCGACCGCGGTCCGCTGTACCCGGTACCGCCCACCAATCAGCTCCCCTGGAGCAAAGCGGAACTGGGTTCGCGAATGGGCGTCAGGGTTTCCGGTCGCCGTCAAGCCCGCCACTACCGGCGGCCAACGCGCCCAGTTGCTTGCTCTCGCCGGGCGCGCCACAAGATCATCCCACTACAGCTCACGCAGCCCCGCTCATGCTCGCCGACACTGCCTGGTAGCTCGAATCGTAGCTTGAATCGTAGCTCGAATCGTAGCTCGAGACCTCGGGCAGCGGTGGCGTGGCCCCGGCGAGGGCGCCAATTGGACGGTCGTTGTTCCAGTTCTCGAGCACCGCCTGGTAAGTCACGACATCGCTCTCGTTCCACCCGAACTCGGCAAGCACGAGTTGCTTCATGTCCTCGAGCGTCTTGCCGAAATCTGGGTTCGGCTTGTTGAACTTCCGCAACTTCCCTGTCTGCGCCTCCCCGACAAAGTGCTTGAGTATAGCTCGGACGGTACCGACCGATTCCTCGCTCTCCTTCTCATTTCCGGGGACCATTCCCTTGCCCTCGTACTTGATCGCGTCCTTATTGGAACTCCCGCCGACCGGGTGATCTGCAAGGAACTTCGTCGGCCCTCCCGGGTAGACCTTCCCGGTGCTCAACGGCTTCAAGGTGGCCGTCGCAAAGCCGCTCGTGCCTTGGAGCGCATGCAGCGTCTGCGCAAGCTCCCTGTCCGTTGGCCAGTAGTGCCCGCTCTTGTTCGTGATGTACTTGATCTCTCCACCGCTCACCATCACCTCGCCAGCACCTCCAACATCGCTCCCCGCGAGGAAGCTTGAATGGTGGAACAGTCCGATCTTGTGGGCAGTCGAATAGAATCGACCGTCCTTGCCCATCACGAAAATGCCGAATCCATCGCCCATGAACTTGCTGTACATCTTCGATGTGTCGTACGGGACGCCGCCCTGAGTGACCGAACCGCTCACATCCAGCTCGAACTCTTTGCGGGCGTCTTCGGTGCCGAGATACTTCACCTGCGTCTTGTTGCCAACGACCTGGCCCATCGGCACGGGCTCCGGCAACTCTTCGTCAGAATCTGAAATTGTCTGACTTCTGCTGGCGGAGGCAGAAGCGCTTAGAAAGTTGGCTCCACTGCTCATGCTCACTGCGTTGCCGCCGCCGCCGAGGCCACCCATGCCCATGGTGTTGTAACCGGGCTTGGCAAGGCCACCCATGCCCATGGTGTTGTAGCCTGTTGCGCCACCGCCGGCGAGGCCACCCATGCCCATCGTGTTGTAGCCTGTCGCGCCACCTCCGCCGAGGCCACCAGTTCCCATCGTGTTGTAGCCTGCCATGCCTCCGCCGCCGAGGCCACCCATGCCCATGGTGTTGTAGCCTGTCGCGCCGCCTCCGCCGAGGCCACCCATTCCCATCGTGTTGTAGCCTGTCGCGCCTCCTCCGCCGAGGCCACCCATTCCCATGGTGTTGTAGCCTGTCGCGCCTCCT
>JBDTVB010000030.1:0-10649 GCA_040007415.1 Anaerolineaceae bacterium | reverse complement strand
CCGGAACACCCAACCGCGTCGCAACACCCTCGAATGGTAGCAATACGTACGCAACCCGCAATTGATCCCGCCCGGCAGGACGAGGACCCTGGAGCCACCATCCTCGTGCGGCCCGAAAAGTTGCAAGTCCTCACATTCCTGATATTCTCTACTGACAAAGTCATGAATGCTGCAAACGGAGACCAGGCACTCCCCAGATGGACCACCGAAGTCGCGACTTCGGCTGATCGTGCGTTGACGACGGCTGAGCGGGCAGTGGTGCTCGAAGTGCTCGCATCACTGCGGCGTCTGCGCCACGGGACAATCCAGCTCGCCGTACAAGATGGCAAAGTCGTTCAGATCGAAACGACGGAGAAGAAGCGGCTATGACCACCTGTCGACGCTAACGAACAGTCGCAACCCCACTGGCTGACCAGACACCCTGGAGGCCTCCCGGACATTCACCGGGGGGCCTCTTTCCATTGCTGAGGAATCGAAAACCTGTGACCCGTTCAAGACATGCCCTCGTTCTCGCGCTCTTCATCTCCGTTATCTCCGTCCTCCTTGTTGGTTGCGGTGGAGACGACGACAACCCAGCAACGACGCCGACCCGGGGCGCCGGCGCGCTGACGGCCACCGAAGCGCCCGAAAAGCCCGTCACGCTGCGGCTTGGCTACTTCGCGAACGTCACCCACGCGCCCGCCGTCCTGGGCGTGGCCGATGGCAGCTTCCAGGCTGAGCTCGGAACAAACGTGAAATTGCAGACAAAGGTCTTCAATGCCGGTCCGGCGGCGATTGAGGCACTGTTCGCCGGTGAACTCGATGCCGCGTTCATTGGCCCCAACCCGGCGATTAACGGGTTCCAGAAGTCCAACGGCCAAGAGGTACGCATCGTGGCGGGAGCAGCCAGCGGCGGCGCACTGCTGATCGTCCGTCCCCAGGCGAATATCAATTCCGCCACGGACCTTGCAAACAAGACGATCGCCACGCCGCAGTTGGGCAACACCCAGGATGTCGCCCTGCGCTCCTACCTCCGGAAGAATGGCCTGAAGCCGAAGGACAACGGAGGCAACGTCACCGTCTTGCCGACCGCGAACGCCGACCAGCTGACGCTCTTCCAGAAGGGCGATATCGACGGAGCGTGGGCGCCGGAGCCGTGGGCAACAAGGCTCATGTTGGAGGCCGGGGGCAAAGTCTTCCTTGACGAGAAGTCGCTTTGGCCCAACGGCCAGTTCGTCACCATGCAACTGGTGGTAAGCGCGAAGTTCTTGAAGGAGAACCCGAAGGCGGTCGAGCGGCTGGTGCGCGCGGAAGTGAAGGCCACGCAGTTCATCAACGCGAACCCGGAGAAGGCCAGGGAAACAGTCAACAAGGGGATCGAGCAACTGACCGGCAAGGCCCTTAGCAAGGCAACAATCGACGGGGCGTGGAAGAACCTGACGTTCACCTACGACCCGATCGCCTCCAGTCTGACAAAGTCCGCCAGGGACGCGTTCGATGCCGGATTGCTGGGCCGGAATGAGCCGAACCTGAAGGGAATCTATCAGCTCGATATCCTGAACAAGGTGCTGGGTGAGTTGAACCTTCCGGCGGTGAGCGAATGACCGCCGCAATCGGCCCGCTCGCTCCGCAGCGCGAGGATCGGACGATGATCGAGCCGATCGGCCCGCCCGTGCTCCAGGTACGGGGTGTGAGTAAGCGTTTCAGCACGAAGCGTTCCAACACGCTCGCCCTCAGCAACGTCAACCTGGATGTTCCCGAGGGCGAGTTCGTCTGTGTGGTAGGGCCCTCGGGTTGCGGGAAATCGACGCTGCTCAATGTTGTAGCCGGGTTCGAGGCGCCAAACGGTGGCGAGGTCCTCACCTCCGGGACACCGATCCGTGGCGCGGGGCCAGACCGGGTGGTCGTGTTTCAGGAGGCCGCACTCTTCCCATGGATGAACGTGCGCGCGAACATCGAGTTCGGCTTGAAGCTGGCCGGCGTGGCGAAGCAGGAACGGCGTGACCGCGCGAGCGAGTACCTCAAGCTCGTCGGACTGGAGCCGTTCGAACGCGCCTTCGTCCACGAGCTCTCGGGAGGGATGAAACAACGCGTCCAGATCGCACGCAGCCTCGCCGTCGATCCCAAGATCTTGCTCATGGACGAACCGTTTGCCGCCCTGGACGCCCAAACCCGTGACGTACTCCAGGAAGAGCTCCAATCGATCTGGCAACGCACTGGGAAGACCATCCTCTTCATCACGCACAATGTCCGTGAAGCGGTCCTTCTCGCCGACCGCGTGGTGGTGATGTCGCCTTCACCTGGCCGCATTAAGCGAGAGATCCGGATTACCCTTGAACACCCCCGCAGCCCGGATTCGCACGCTGTCGTTGACCTCTCGGCGGACATCCGCGAAGAGCTGCGAAACCCCGACCATTTGGCCGAGGGGCCGGGCGAGCGGTGGACGATATGAGCGCCGCCGCGGGCGCCATGAACGAGGCTCCGGGGAAAACCCTCAGCGCGAGGGTCCCCTGGAAGGCAGTGCGCATTGCCGCGTTCTACGTGGGCTTGCTCAGCGCGTGGCAGCTGGTCTACCTGGCGGAGGTATGGCCGCCCTACGTCTTCCCTGGCCCCCGCGGCGTCTACGAAGCTTTGCGCTACAACATCGAAAACGGCGACTTGTGGGAAGCCGGCAAGGTAACGCTGCGGCGCATGGCGATCGGCTACTCGCTCTCGATCGTCATCGGGCTCGCGATTGGCGTCGCGATGGGCAGCCTCAAGTGGGTGGATGAAACGCTGGGTTCGCTGGTGCTGGGGCTGCAGTCGCTGCCGAGCGTCACCTGGTTTCCGCTGGCGCTGCTGTGGTTTGGGCTGAACGAACGAGCGATCATCTTCGTCGTGCTGATGGGTTCGGTGAACTCGGTCGCTATTTCGTCCCGTACTGGGGTGTTAGGAATTCCACCGTTGCAGTTGCGTGCGGCGCGGATGTTTGGCGGCCGATGGTGGGAGCAGACGCTCTACGTCGTGCTTCCGGGCATGCTGCCGTCCATGGTGCAGGGCCTGAAGCTGGGCTGGTCATTCGCCTGGCGCTCGCTACTGGCGGCCGAACTGCTCTTTGCGAGTATTAGCCTCGGCCACCTCCTACAGGTGGGTCGGGACCTGAACGACGTTTCGCAGGTAGTGGCGATCATGCTCGTCATCGTGGCAGTCGGCATGGTTGTGGACAGGCTGGTGTTCGGGCGGCTTGAGGGCTGGGTGAATGAACGCTGGGGTCTGCGCCAGGCGTAGGGAAGAGCGGCTGGCCCGCAAAGGGCGTGCTGGGGCTATCCTTCGCATCAGAGGTGAGCTCGATGGCGATCTTGCGAGATGTCACGACAGGAGAAACGATCGCTGATCAGTTGGAGTACGCGCGGAGCGTTGTTTCGCGCACCCGCGGCTTGATGATGCGACGCGCACTCCTGCAGGGGTCGGGCCTGCTGATTCACCCCTGCGGCTCCATCCACATGATGTTCATGCGCTTCCCAATCGATGCGGTGTTCTATGACAAGGAGCAGCGCGTGACGAAAGTTGCCCGGGGCGTCCGAAGATGGACGGGCATGGCCTTCGGCGGAAAGGGCGCGAAGGGCGTCGTCGAGTTGCCTGTTGGCGCCGCCTCCACAGTACAGGCGGGCCACCAGCTGGAGTTCGACCCACCGATAAAGAAGTAGCCCTGGGCTAGAGCAACGGCCAGCGGGCGCTCGCCTCGTAGGCGTGCGCAATGGCATGGTGAATCCAGATCTGCGCGAGGATTTCCGCCTTGGGCATTTCGTAGCCCCCGAGCGTTACGACCTTCGCCAGATCCGCGGCGTCGAGCGTCTCAACGAAAGCCGCCGATGCTTCGTGGCCATCGAGGATCGCCTGGATGACCTCCTCCTTCGACCTGTCCGCCATACGGTCGATGGACTTCGCGTTGCTTGCGGCAATCTGCTCAGCGCCGAACCCAGAGAGGGCTCCGCTGTCCAACGCCGGGTAAAGGCCGGAAGCACCGCCGGCAGTAGAAGCGACATGCGAGAATGCGGCCCGGGTGGTCCACTGGTGGCCCAACTGGTAGTCCCAGTCCTTCGTGAGCGTGGCAGCGGTAGCGGCACGTCGGCCGGCGAAACGGATCCCGGCGGCAAGGTCAGTCTTCGAAATCACGCACAATCCCCTCAGTGAGATTCGCGGATTCTACGCGCGCGGAGCTACGTTGGGCGGCCAGCCAACGACATACTTGAGTTAAGATTCGGCGGCAGGGGAAAGCTAAGTGATCACACACCTTCAAGGGCTACTGGCGCGCATGGATGCGGGTGGACCGGTCGTGGAAGTCGACGTCCAAGGGGTGCGCTACGAGGTGCTGGTGCCGCTAGTGCTGTGGCCCGAACTCCAGCAGATCGCAGGGGAAAGCGGGCTGGACGAAACAGCCCTTCCCGCGATCGGGCTGCATATCTTCTACCACGCAACGGCGAACCAGCCTGTCCCGGTGCTGGTTGGTTTCCTGCGCCGGGCGGAACGAGACTTCTTCCGCAAGTTCACGACCGTGGAAGGGATCGGGCCATCGAAGGCAGCGAAAGCGATGAACGTTTCTGTGAGCACCATCGCGCGGGCCATTGAACAGGAAGACCGGGCTACGCTCACCCGGCTCCCGGGCATTGGTGCACGGGGCGCTGACAAGATTATCGCCACGCTGCGCGGCAAGGTTCTCGCAGAGGCCGCACTACAGGATGGCGGCGTAGAGAAACCGGTGGACGCCCAACGCATGGAGCAAAGCCGCGTGGTGGTCGACGCGGTTGAGACGATCTCAGCGCTCGGGTTTCCCCGCAACGACGCCAAGCGGTGGGTGGAGGAAGCACAAGCAGACGACCCCGGTCTGTTGCGCGTTGAGGAGCTAACCCTGGCTGTGCTGCGACGGAGGGACGGCTCCCGGTAAACAAGGAGTCGCGCGCATCCCGGTGGTGGCCCACCATGGGGAACGTGACCGACGACACTCCCGCGTCCCCGGATTCAACCGAAGCTGAACCACCTCCCGCTCCCCAACCGAAGGCGGTCGCTCCACAGCAGCCCGCCTGGACCTACTTTCTTTCGCCAGCGGCGCTGATCCTTGGTTCGATTATCATCTCGCTGACCATCTGGTACACGTCCGGCGATTCGGGTGGAGCAGCCCCAAAAGTCGCGGCGGTCGCCGCCGCGAACGAGAGTGTGAAACCGGACGACGTGCCGCCCGTCTCGACGGCGAAGACGCTCAGCGCAACGTTCGCTGGCTACGCGAAACAGGCTGGCATGGACGAGGCGAAGTTCAGCCAGTGCCTCCAAAACCAGGACACCGCGCAGGCCAAGATCGCCCTGATCAATGGGCAACTACAGCGAGGCTCCGCCCTCGGTATCAACGGGACGCCGACGTTTGTGATCAACAACAAGATGGTTGTTGGCGCGCAGCCTGCGGCGGTCTTCGATGAGATCATCGATCGGGAGCTGAAAGGCAGCCCAACTTCGCTGGAGGGGTACTCGGCGAACATCCAGGCGCTGGCGAGCAGCTCGCCGCCGCGTTTCCAGATACTCGCGGCCAAAGTTGACGTTTCAGATGCCCCGGTCGAGGGCAATCGCAACGCACGCGTGATGATTGCTGAGTTCAGCGATTTCCAGTGCCCGTTCTGCAAGCGTTGGAACGACGAGAACCTCGCACGGATCCGCACGAAGATCGGCAACGACGTGGCGCTCGCCTTCCTGCATTTCCCGATCACGCAGATTCATCCAAATGCAGGGAACGCCAGCATCGCCGCTATCTGCGCCAACGAGCAGTCCAAATTCTGGCAAATGCACGATCTGCTATTCGCGCGGCAGACGGAATGGGAAAACCTCCCAATCAAGTAGCGGCGCGACACCCGCTCCCGGTTGGAAGCTCGGACCGCCGCCCGTTATTCTGGGTTCATGCCGAACTGGGTGTTGGAAGACGTACTTGCGACGAGTCCGCGGCCGGGATTTCACCCCGGCCCGGAGCACACCGTCGCCGAGGGTGTCGTCGACGAATGGCTGCGTGAAGCTGACGAGTTCGGGATCAGGTCCGTTATCTGCTTGATTGGCGCCGACCAGCTGTGGCTCTATCGCAAGTCAGTGCCGGAAGGTCTCATCGTGCGCTACCTGGCGGCCGGGCTGGATGTCGAGCACATCGGGACGCAGGACCAGCAGACGCACCCGTTCACGGCAGACGATTTGGAACGGGCGTGGCAAGCGTTCAAGCGGATGCCCAAGCCTGTCCTGGTGCACTGCAGTGCAGGAATGGACCGGACCGGTCGCGTGGTCGCTCACATCATGCTGCAACTGGGTTCCGGCGAAGGTACGGTGGCCGTTCGTTAGTCCGGGATAAGGACCACGCGTCCGAACGCCCCGCGACCTTCGATGTACTCGTGGGCCTCAGCGGCTTGCGAGAGCGGAAACCGGCGATCGATCACTACCTTGAGCTCGCCGCGAGCGATGTCCGAAAGCAGCTGTTCGATCATCGTGCGGCAGCGTTGGGGTTGCGCGGACATTTCCGCCCCAAGGAATACTCCAGTTAGTGATGCGTTCTTCCCCATCAGCGCTCGCGTGTCCGGCACCACCTCTTCGCGACCGGCGTTGCCAACCCAGCTGACCCGGCCACGGTAGGAGATGGCAGCGATGCTCGCCTCGAGCGTCTTCCCGCCAACCGAGTCGACTACCAGGTTCACACCTCGCCCTTCAGTCAGCTGCATCACCTTCGCCACGAGGTTCTCCGTGCGGTAGTTGATGCCGTGGTCCATGCCGAACGCCTTCAGCCGCTCCAGCTTCTCGTCACTGGAGGCGGTGGCGAAGACGGTGGCCCCCGCTCGCTTGGCCAGTTGAATCGCGGCGAGGCCAACGCCCCCACCGCCAGCCTGGACGAGGACGCTTTCGCCCGCTTGCAGGCGGCCGAATTCGAACAGGCAGTCATCTGCCGTACCGAACTCGATCGGCACGCCGGCTGCATCCTCAATGCTCATCCCTGCGGGCACGAGGTAGGTGGACTGCGCGGCGACGGAGACGAGTGCGGCGTGCGAACCGAAGGCCATGGTTGCCACCACAGCCTGACCTGGCTCGCGGTCGGTCACGTTAGTGCCGACTTCACGGATGATGCCGGATGCCTGGTAGCCAACGATATGCGGGTGAGTGGCAAGTTCGCCCCCACGCCGGTTCAGGGTATCGCCACCCTGGATGCCGATCGCCTTAACGTCGATGAGGACACCACCGGGACGGCAGGCCGGGTCTGGCACCTCTTCGTACTTGAAAACCGAGGGGTCGCCTGTCTGATAGTAAACCGCTGCCTTCATTGGGGAAGCCTCCTGAGCTTTCGGAGATTCCTCGAGAGTGTAGCCCGCCGCGCGTGTTCTGTTGCGATCAGGTTTCGGTGCGGGCGCCGGATAGTGCGTCGCGCACCCATGCTGGTACCCTGATGGCGCTGACCCTCGGCTCTCGGCCGACCGCACTATCTCGCCTTTTGGAGCCTTCGCTGACCATGCCCGACTCCCGCTCGAACACGATCACCGTTACCGACAACCGAACCGGCAGGACGATCGAGGTGCCGATTGTCGATGGCACCGTGAAAGCGATGGACTTTCGCCAACTGCGCGAAAACGACGACGACTTCGGTCTGATGGTCTACGACCCTGCCTTCACCAACACTGCCTCTTGCCGGAGCGCGATCACCTACATCGATGGCGACGCGGGGATCCTTGAGTACCGCGGCTATCCCATTGAGCAGCTCGCGGCGAAAAGCACGTTCCTTGAAACGGCCTACCTGATCATTTACGGCGAGCTGCCGAACAAGGTCCAACTGGCCCAGTGGACGCACGACATCATGCACCACACCTTCGTCCACGAGGGTACGCGAAAGTTCATGGAGGGCTTCCACCATGATGCTCACCCCATGGGAATGCTCATCAGCACCGTCGCGGCACTCTCGACGTTCTACCCTGAAGCGCAAAATGTGGACGACGCTCGTTCGCGCGAGATCCAGACGCATCGCCTGATCGCCAAGATGCCGACGCTGGCGGCGTTCGCGTATCGCTGGGTTCGTGGGATGCCAATCGTCTACCCGGATAACGACCTTTCATACTCGGGGAACTTTCTGAGCATGCTCTGGAAGATGTCCGAATCGAAGTACACGCCGAATCCAGTGCTGGAACGGGCGATGGACGTGCTCTTCATCCTGCACGCCGACCACGAGCAGAACTGCAGCGCCAACGCAATGCGCGCGGTGGGCAGTTCACGCCCGGACCCCTATTCAGCGACGGCCGCGGCGACGGCAGCGCTGTCGGGGCCGCTACACGGCGGCGCCAACGAGCAGGTGCTGCACATGCTCCGCGAGATCGGTTCCCCGGACCGCGTTCTCGAATTCGTGAAGAAGTTCAAGAACGGCGACAACCGGCTCATGGGCTTCGGCCACCGGGTCTACAAGAACTTCGATCCGCGCGGGACGATCATCAAGGGCATCGCCGACGACATCCTCGACATGACCGAGCCGCACCCGTTGCTTGATGTGGCCAAAGAGCTCGAACGCATCGCGCTTGAGGACGACTACTTCGTCAAGCGAAAGCTGTACCCGAACGTGGACTTCTACTCTGGGATCATCTACCAGGCGCTGGGGTTCCCGGTGGAGATGTTCCCGGTGCTGTTCGCGATTCCGCGCACGGCAGGCTGGATAGCCCAGTGGCGTGAGATGATCACCGACCCCGAGCAGAAGATTGCCCGCCCTCGGCAGATCTACACGGGAGAGCGCAAGCTGGACTACGTCCCCCTGGAAGCCCGGTAGCGCCCCGGCTCAACGCCTCACACGACCAATGAAGAAGGTAACGGCCGGCGCTTCGGAACCTCGCCTACTTGAGTTCCACCTTGCGAAAGAGTGCCCAGAGAGCGAAATCGTAGCCAGACTTCATCGCGCCGCAGACCAGGAACGGCAGCCCGCCGAAGCTGCTGCTCAGCAATGCCCCACCGATCGACGGCGCGCTCGCAGCGGCGACGCTGCGTGAAAGGCTCGTGACGGCCGTCGTCGCCGCCCGCTCCTCGGGCTCGACCATACTCACGATCAACGCTGACCGTGGCGGGACGTCCATCTGCGAAAGCATCGAACGCGCCATGAGAAAGGCAATCGCCACCACCGCGTTCGGCGCGAATGCGACGCCGATGAGGAGGGCGTTTGAGGGCAGGTGCGTGAAGACCATCGTGTTCACCAGCCCAAAACGCATGGAGAGCCGCGACGAGATCAAGAACGAGACCGCGCTGAACAGGCTCGTCCCGAAGAACACGGCGCCAGTAGTCGCGGGGTCCAGGTCGAACTTCCGTAGCAGGTAAAGCGCGATGATGCTCTGCACCACCAGTGCGCCGGCGAATGCGTCCGTCGCGAACAGGGCCGAGAGCGTGTACACCTTCCGCCGCGATGGCCCAAGTCCGGTGCGATTCTCCGTCTTCACGAGCTCCGCCGCCGGTGTCAGCTTCATCGTCAGGAACAGCGTCGCTACTCCGAGAGCCGAATAGAGCACGAACAGAAGGCGGATGGCGCCCAGTGTGCCAACGCCGGGGAGATGCTCCAGGAGCACTGTCGAGCCGCTGGCCAGTGCTCCGAAGGCCGCAGCGAGCGACCCGACCACGCTGAAGCGCGCGAAGAGCCGCACCCGGTCGCGGGCTTCGCTCTCCTGCGCCAGGATCGCCTGTTCGATCGGCAGGAACGATGAAACGTCGCCAGACGTTGGGTTCACGGTGCCGATGAACGCCACGCCGAGCAGGATCGCCAATGATGAACTCGCCCCGTACGCCAGCCCCGTCGCGATCGCGAGAACGGCGGCCCAGATGAGCAGTCGCCGGCGCCCGATTCGTTCCACGTACTGCCCCACCAGCCAGGTGGTTATCGAAGTTCCGACAAGGGCGCTAGTGGCGACAAGGCCCGCCTGGAATCCGCTCAACCCTATCGCGACGGCGTATTGGGCCAGCGCGACGCTCATCATCCCATCCCCGAAGCTGCGCAGCCCCTTCGTGCCGAACACCACCTGGCGGGTGTTCACGCAGCCTCCGAGGAGGCGTACCACCGCCCTGCCGAGAGTCTCCGGGAGTGTTGGAAGGGGCCGAAGGCGAACTTCCTCGGGGTCACCAGCGGAACGTACGCGGTCAAGCCCTTGCGATCGCGCAACCGTCGAGCGTTGCTCCCAGTGAGTCCCCAGGACGCGGTGCCCCGGGTAATTGACACTACCCGGCGGCAACCACCGGAAGTTCGTAGCCGGGAACGAACTTCCGCCACTCTTCCTGCACGCTGAGGTACTGGAAGAAGCCATGGTAGATGGAGTGGCGTGGTATGGACGGTTGCTGCGCCAGGGCCATGCGAGCCTCGGCCGGTGTGCGGCCCGCCTTCTGGTGGTTGCATGCTTTGCACGCGGCAACCAGGTTCTCCCACGTATGGGGACCCCCTCGATGCCGCGGCATCACGTGGTCCAGTGTCAGTTCGCGAGTGCTACGTCCGCAATACACGCAGGCCCAGCCATCGCGCGTGAAGATCTCGCGCCGCGTCAGCCGTATCTTCGGGCGCGGCCTTCGGATCATCTGGACGAGTCGAATAACGGAAGGCAGTACGTAGGTCATTCGCGCCGTGCGGAAAGCCCCATGGGCGCTTTCGATCACTTCCGCTTTTCCGCGCA
>JBDTVB010000029.1:0-10689 GCA_040007415.1 Anaerolineaceae bacterium | reverse complement strand
GCGAACATCGACGGTTATGGCCGGGCGGTGCTGACCAGCTGGATGAACGCCAAGCGTTCCAACCTAAGCCGTGAACAATGGTACCGCTTCACTGCCCCTTACCTCTACAGCCCGTCTCTCCTCGATGACGCCGCGCGCTTCGAAGCAGCCATTGCAAACGGCGCAAACAACCCATATGCGCAACAGGACCACGCTTTCATCCGGCAGGCTGAAGCATGCCTCGCCTTCGATGCCAGCGACAGGCTGGCAGCTATCAAAGCACCGACCCTTGTCGTCGGCTCGAAGGATGACGTCCTGGTCCCGCCCCGCAACTCTGAGAAGCTGGCGTCGCTTTTGCCCGGTTCGACGCTCAAGATCCTTCAGGGCGGCCATGTGGGACTGATCGAGTATCCGAACGAATACAACACGGCCTTCCTGGAGTTCCTCGGTGTCGCCGTGACCGCCTGAATGACCTTCCGTAGGCGCCCGAACTACACGAAAGCCACGGTTTGCACCGTGGCTTTGATCGTCAGCCGATGGGCCGAAACTAGTCTGCGACCGCCTCGACAACCGGCTTCTGCTTGCGAACCATCTGTTCGAGCCCCGTCATGCTGAAGCCAAGGTCCCCAAGTTCGCAAAGAAAACTGCAGTAGGTAAGGCGAAGGGCGCTGGTTGACTTCGTGGGCACGTACGGCAAGTTGCACCGCGTGCAGTGAGGCATCGTCACCAGGTCAGCGTCGCGAGGGGGAGGCGCGTCCGCGAGACCTTCATCCCGGTCTTCCGTCATCGTACTCATGCTACTCAACCTCCCACTGAGTCTCAGTATGGGCCCTGGCTCTAATACGTGCTCGGCGCGTTGGCCGATTCAAGCGCTCGCCAAAGCTGCCGGTCGCGGGATCGGCACAGGTCACGCCGCGTGGCTCCGCAATTCCGCCAGCATTGCCTGCTGGAACCGGCTCCGTTTTCCTGGTTCCCGAATTTCACTGCTGATTCGTTCGGCGATGGCTGACATCTCGGTTCGGGGCAGCGTGGCGCGAGTGAACCCAAGATCGCTTAGCGCGTCGTCCACAATGATCTCGGCCAGCGGCCCCATAGCAGCGGCCACCGCAGCCTGCAGCGCATGGAAAAAGGGCTCCCCGGCGAGTACGACCGTCACCGGTGCCACCGCCGTCATAGACAGCTCGATCAGTCCAGCCATCTTCAGGCTGTAGACCGCGCGGACGGCATCGAGGTCGCTGCGTCCCAGATTCCGCGCCAGTTGTCCGACCGTGGCTTCGCCAGTGATCTGGGCTAGCACTTCCCATTCCGCCGCCGAGATGGAG
Source organism: Anaerolineaceae bacterium (assembly GCA_040007415.1). Lineage (GTDB taxonomy): Bacteria > Chloroflexota > Dehalococcoidia > Tepidiformales > Tepidiformaceae > PNKC01. The sequence goes on along the minus strand of JBDTVB010000029.1, from coordinate 9,388 downwards.
ATGGATTCGCCTGGAAGCGTGGGGGCCAGCCGCGGAACCACGTCCGGTGATGGGATCACTCGGCGCAGTAGCTCCCGCTCGGAGACCTGTCGCGACCCTTCCGCGAGTAGTTGCTCCAGCGGGGCTGTGACGCTGATTTCGGGAGGGAGAAGCCCTGGCTCGAACCGAAAGCTGCCGCTCATCCAGCCGAGCGCGGTCGACACGGCCGCCTCTCCGATGGCGGCGTCCGCCGTGGCGTGGACCACAATACCAGCGCGTACGAAGAGGTCTGCGAGTTCCAACCCCGACCGCAGCTCAAGCCGTCCCGTCTGTTCGCCTGCGGCAAGCATCTTCAGCAAGTGCCGGAGCGGCAGCTGGACAAGGTTTCCGGAGAGGCCGTCGGCCATTGGTCTTCCTCCTGTTGGTCTGCCGTTTCGTGCGGTGAACTACGCGTTCTCGGACTGGACGAAGTTCCAGGCCAGGTATCCGTTTTGGTCGATGGCGGGGGGGATCACCAGCTGTTTGCGTTCAACGCGCCAGCCGGCGAGCCGCTTCTGTGCTCGTGAGTCGTTTTGCCAGGCATTCATGGTCACTTCCATCGTCATCCGCACCCTCGCCACGTCCACACCGGCCTCGCAGACGACGAACACCAGGGCCTCCCCCAACTCGCGCGCGAACAACGTCCACGAATCGAACGCATAATCGAGGCGCAGGCCCCCGTGCCCACTCGCTTCCAGTGCGAGGAGCGAGCGCCCCACTTCCCGGCCGATGGCGTTCATCGCAACCGTGGCCAGTACTGCTGGGTGCGACGACAGGATGACCTCGCCGCGGTTATCACATACGAACGCACCGCCGACATGAGGGATATCGCAGAACTGCTGAAGTTCTCTTTCCACGGCTCCTCCTCATCATGCAACAAACTCCCGGACATCTTCGCCCAGGCTCCACCGTTCGATGACGGCGGCGTGTTTTGCGGAAACGTCCGCCAGACTTGCGCGGACCCGTTCTTCGAAGTCGGCGCGTTTTAGCTGAAACGCGAGCTTAGCAACGGTGTCGCCAAGGCACGCGCCCAGCGCCTTGCTGAACTCTGCGGGTAGCGGCCCCTCGAAGAGGATCGCCCCATCCTTGTATTCGAATTCGGCCGCGAAGGGATCGAGGAACGGATAGGTGTTCGCTCGGGAAACGAGTACTTCTCGTAGCGCCGAGCGAAACTTGCTCGCGCCGCCTAGGCTCTCTGCCACGGCTTCGATCCGTGCGCACACTTCGGACCAGAAGGCGAGCAGGGGCGATGAATCAGCGATTGGGCGAACGAGCGTCTCGGGCGTCGGCGGCGCCGAATCGAGCTGCCCTGGCACGCGGTAGACGTTGAACGTTCCGCCGATGGCGCCGACCGATCGGACCACCGCGGAGCGCGCCTCAAACCCAGTGAGCGTCCCTGACGGCGAGCTAAAGACGCTTTCGACCGGCTCGCCGTTCTGAAAGAGGACCATGGCGGTGCCCGCGTCGTCGAACAGAATAATCTCGACGTATCCGGTCAACGCGTCCTGTTGGAGCTTAGTGAAGAGCCTCTCAAGGCTGGTGAAACTGCTGGTGAGATCCTTGTATAGCGGTCGCGCATCGAGCACCCGCGCAAGAAGCTCAACAACTTCGCCCGGAGCGGCATCCACGTCGAGCATCCCGTTCTTGGCGGTGGCCCGTTCCACGATTGCGGCTGCGGCGGCGTCGCCGACGATCCGCTCGCCGCCGAACTCTTCCAGGGCGTTGACCGGTTTCCCCGCTACGAGAAAGAGCACTCCCTGGTAGCCGGGAAAACTCAGCCGGAGGAAGCCTGAAAGCCCATGCTCCTGTTGATCCGCCAGCAACTCACTGTAGGAAGTGAAAGAGGTGTTGAGGTTGGCATAGACGCTGCGTTGTTTCGGAAGGATCATGGCTGTCTGGTCTCCATTTGCGGTGGCGCGGACCTTGTTACTGGTATCTCCGGGCGACTGCCCGGATGGATGCGGCGACGGTGGCTGGCGCCGCGCCACGATGTAGCGTCACGAGGGCGAAACAGCCAGGGATGGCGAGAACGAGCGAATCGCCCCCCGCGCCCGAGAGTGTGATCTGTTCGAGTTGGCTGGTGGCAACGGTCCGCCCGATACCGCGGAGGTCGCCATCGTCGGTCATCGCCTCCGCTCGCTGAGCAAGGAAGCGCGTGAGTGCCGCCTCTTTGCGGCAATCGGCACCCCCGCTCGTGACCGCCACGTCACCCTCTCGCCCGCAGACCGTCACCTCGCGGACGCCCGGTGCCAACGCAATCGCGTTGACGAGGCGGCGGGCGAAGGCATCAGTAAGAGCTGGAGGGGGACTGGCTGACATGTCGGCGGGCTCCATGGTTTGTTGGTTGGCCTAAGCGGCGATGTTGCGACGCTGCCGCAACCGTTCGATCGCCGAGCGCAGGCTGGTCTGCATGCGGCGTAGCGACTCCGCAAGCTGGCCTACCTCATTGCTGCCGTCCACATCGATGTTCACGTCGAGCTCGCCGAGACTCATCCGGTCGGCCACCTGCGCCAGGTGTCCGATCGGGCGGGTGATAGAGCGTGACACGACGATGGCGAGTGCCAGTGCGAGGGCCACCCCTACGAGGGCAATTCCCTGAGTCTGATAAAGGTCGCTCCGGGCATTATCGGCACGGCCCTGGAAGCTCTTCTGGAGGCTGCTACGTGCTTCTTTGAGAAGCGCCGCCGATTGGTCGGCGGCACGCGAGCCGATCAAGAAGTCCATTGTGGTGGCAATGGGCTGCGAACCAAGAACGTAGTCGTTCAGCCCACTAGCAAAGCTTTCACGGGCCGCGGTGCTGCGCTGGAGGATTGGGCGCAGGCTCGCCTCGAGCTGCGGATTGGCCGCCATGGCGGTTTCAAGGCTCCGGGACATCGCTTCGCCTTCCACGTTCGCCACTTCGAGCTGGCTGGCGATGAACCGCTGTTGCGCCTCAGTCGCTGCGAGGCCCCGGCGCTTGAAGAACACCGTGATGGCCCCGCTGCGCGCCTGGCCAAGCGCCTCCGTCATCCGCGGCAACGATTCGGTCAATGCCGAGATCACGCTGCGGGTATCGACGTTCGGGTCTGTGTAGAGGTCCGACTCCACCGCCACTGTTTGCAGCAACGGGACGATACCAGTCGCGATGAGCCGGGTATGGTCGTCCGAGTTGGTGACGGGGTCGGACCCTGCGGGTGCAGCCCTCAGGGTCTGCCACTGCTCACTCACCGAGGCCACGAGGCCGGCGGTCTTGAACGAATTGTGAGTGCCCGCGTCCTGCTTGCGGAGCGCCTCGAGGGCCGCATCTGCGTCCGTTGCCGACTGATTGAGCGCCGCCTGGGAGGCTCCATCACCATTGAGGACACGCTGCATGAGCGCCCGGTGGTTTTGCACTTCGGACATTAGTGTCACGACGGAGGAGATGTAGTTGATCCCGTCCGTTTCGGAGTCGGCGCGCGAGATGTCAGCCTGTCGCGACTGGTACTGCACGAAGACCAACGCCGCGATCGGGATACAGAGCACCAGCACGAGGACCCCAAGCTTGTTTGCGATTCTCAGATCGCTGAACTTTGAACCCACTACGGGGAAACGCATCCTGCCCTCCAGATTGCGGCGAACGCCTGCGCCGTCTCATATGTCTCAGCGAGGCGACGAACGAACGCCTATCTTGCTAGTTCGGCGCGTGAACTGGTGACGGATAGGGGAATGTTGGTGAACGCTAGCATGGAAGTTCAGAATACGAGGTCTGCGCCGCCGACGCGGACAGGAAGGGCAGAGGTCCGCTGGCCCTCAGGCTTCGGGAGGGATCGCGAGCGCGTACTCCAGGGCATCAGCCAACGCGAGCCAGCTGGCCTCGATGATGTCGGTGCTTGAACCAACCGTAGTCCAATATCGTGTCCCGTCGGTGCTCTCGATCAGTACCCGCGTCTTGGCGCCGGTAGCGGCCTGGCTGTCGATGATGCGAACCTTGTAGTCCACAAGCTTCACGTCGGCAAGGTGGGGGTAGAACTCGACCAGTGCCTTGCGGGCGGCCGTGTCCAGGGCGTTCACGGGCCCATTGCCTTCGGCGGCGGTGTGCTGCAAGACTCCGTCAACGCGTACTTTCACCATCGCCTCGGCGAGCATTTCGTTCAGACCGTCGCGCTCGTGGCTGCGCGCCCGCCGCTCAACGATCACAAAGTCTTCTAGTTCGAAGGGTGAGACGTAGCCTGGCAGCGTGCGCCGCACCAACAGTTCGAACGAGGCTTCCGCGCCTTCGTACTGGTAGCCCAGGGATTCTTTCTCCTTGACCGTCTCGAGAAGCCGCTTGATCTCCGTCTGCGTGAGCGGGTAGTCGATGCCTAGCTCGTCGAGCTTCATCAGCAGGTTTCGCTGGCCCGAGAGCTCGGAAACCAGGACGCGGGAGGTGTTGCCCACCAGGCCGGGGTCGATGTGCTGGTATGCGCGCTCGTCTTTCATCATCCCGGCGACGTGATAGCCGGCCTTGTGAGCGAAGGCCGACGATCCGACGTACGGAGCTCCGGCATTCGGCACGAGGTTCGCCAGCTCGGAGACGTAGGTCGAGACCTCGGCAAGCCTGGCCAGCTGCTCGTCCTCCACGACATTCAGGCCCATCTTCAGCTTCAGGTTGGCGAGGATGGTGAGGATATCCGCGTTGCCGCAACGCTCCCCGTAGCCGTTCACGCATCCTTGCACCTGCCAGACTCCCGCCTCGACGGCGGCTAGGGAGTTTGCGACGGCCAGTCCGGCATCGTTGTGGGTGTGAATGCCGAGCCTTGTATCCCGAACCCGCTGCGTCGCAGCTTCGATGGCGCGGAGCATCGCCCTGGTTGTCATCCCACCGTTCGTATCGCAGAGCACCAGCGCATCCGCGCCGGCACGCGAGGCGGTGGCGAGACACTGCAGGGCGTAGTCCGGGTCGTCTATGAAGCCATCGAAGAAGTGCTCGGCGTCAAAGAAGACGGTCTTGCCCATGTTCTTGAAGTAAGAAACCGTGTCGGCGATCATCGCGAGGTTCTCTTCGGCCGACGTTTCGAGGATCTCTCGCACCTGGAACATGGACGCTTTGCCGACGAGGGTGATGCCAGGCGTCTCGGCGCCCACGAGCGACTGGATGTTCGCATCCGCCTGGCAGGTGGAATTCGGCTTTCGAGTGCCCCCGAAGGCGCTCACCTTTGCGTTCTTAAGCCGGATAGTGCGAAGCCGTCGGAAATACTCGGCGTCCTTTGGATTTGAGCCGGGGAACCCTCCCTCGATCCATTCGAGGCCAAGTTCGTCGAGTTTCCGCGTGATACGGATCTTGTCCTCAACGGAGAGCGAAATCCCCTCCATCTGTGATCCGTCGCGAAGGGTAGTGTCGTAGAGCTGGACGCGGTCTGTCGGCATGTGTGTTTTCCCGATTCTGTCTTGCGAAGGAGGCGGCGTTCGGTGGCGGATAAGAGTCGCGCCCGAACAAGGCTAGCAGCTAGTGGCTAACGGTTGAGGCCGCAATCAGAACCCCGCGGGATTGCCGCGGGGAGGCTATCACCAGTGGGAAATGCGTTTGCACCGGAAAATTGTAGCACGCGACGGCTGGACGGCCGCCCGGCTGAATCCCTCATTCCACCAGCCGCCGCTGCATCCCCTTCAACGCGAGCATGTAGAAGGCCGCCGTGGCGAGAAGCAGCCAGGTGAGATCCGCCAGCATGGAGGCGTGCAGGTGTCCCGAAAGCAGACCGCGGTAGAGGCTCGTAACGTGCGCCAACGGCACAAACCATCCGAGGGTCTGCGCCCATCCTGGGAGCTGGTCGAACGGAAAGAACGCGCCACCGAACCAGAACATCGGATTGATGATCAGGTTGAAGAAGTAGCTGAACTGGCTCATCGCCCGCGCAATTGAGGCGAAGCAGATTGAAATGGCAGCGAAGAGAAGCCCGGGAATGACGGCCGCCGGGATGACCACCAAGGCCAGCGGCGATTGGACCATGTGCAGCCACGGTGTGAGCAGCGTCGCCACGAGCAAGATGTACGAGGCGTTCATGACCGCCCGAGTAGTGCCCCACAAGATCTCGCCGGTGATGATGTCGTCGATGCTCACCGGCGTCGCCATCACCGCTCGATACGAACCCTGCATCTCAAGCCGCACGTAGCTTCCCCACGCGCATTCGAATACACAGGCGAACATCGGAAACATGGCGAGGATCCCGGGCGCAAGGAACTGGACGTAGTCCTGCCCGTTGTCCAGCACGACGAACTGGCCGAGCCCCAGGCCGAGCGCGAGGATCACGAAGATCGGCTCCAACAGCTGTGCCACAAACTCTGACTTCCACAGCTGGAGTAGGACGTCGCGATTCCGTTGCCAAACGCGGTACGAGCCAATCGAGAGGTCGGGCTTGCGAGCGAACGCTGTCAATCGAGCAACCCTCGGCCTGTCAGGCGGAGGAACACGTCCTCAAGGTTCCCCGGACGCAGGAACGCGCGGTTCGGGTCTCCAGTCTCAGCCGCCACGCGCACCGCCGCTTTTCCGGCGCCGAACGCGTAGACGAGATCCTCAACCTCTTCCACTGCCACTCCCGGTATGCCTCGCAGAGCCCCGAGAATTGGGACGCGGTCTGCCGTGTCCATTCGCAATTCCAGGACGTTTTCGCCCGCGTGCTCACGAATCAGGTCGTGCGGGTTCCCCTGCGTGAGGATCTTTCCGCGATGCATGATCACGAGCCGGTCACAGAGGTGCGCCGCTTCGTCCATGTAGTGGGTGGTGAGAAGCATGGTGACGCCGCGCGATTTGAGCAGCCGCAGCTTCTGCCAGACGAGGTGCCGGGCTTGCGGGTCGAGTCCCGTTGTCGGTTCGTCCAGCACCAGGATGCGCGGGTTGTTGACCAGCGCCCGCGCGATGATCAATCGCCGCTTCATCCCGCCGGAAAGGTCGTCCACCTTCGAATCCACTCTGTCCTGGAGTTGGAACAAGTCGAGCGCCTCATCGATTCGTGGGTTCGCGACTGCGGGCGAGATGTTGAAGTAGCGCGCGTAAACTTCCAGGTTCTTGCGCACGCGCAGGTCGGTATCCAGGTTGTCTTCCTGCGGAACCAGCCCGAGCACGCGCTTCACGGCACGCGGATTCTGGTGGACATCGAACCCCGCTACGCGAAGCGAGCCCGCGGTGATCGGCGAGAAACACGAGACCATCTTGATCGTGGTGCTCTTGCCAGCGCCATTGGGCCCCAAAACCCCAAAACACTCGCCATCGCCCACGGAGAAAGAGACGTGATCCACCGCGGTGAGCACGCCATAGCGCTTCACAAGGGCCTCGGCGACGATTGCGGGCTGCGTCAAAGGGTCACCTCAGCTCCGATGGGCGGATTAGGAACACGAAGGGCCTCGATTGAGGCCCCGGTGAAGGTGCGTGAGAGCAGGACGAGGGCTTAGTCGAAACCGTCTTCGTCTGAGTCAGCGTCCACCTCAGGGGTGGTGGCATCGTCGTCGCCGCTTTCCGTCCAACCTTCTTCTGGTTCGTCCTCAACGTCATCGTCGCCGAATTCCACGTCGTCGCCTTCGCGACGGAGCAGGTTCTTGCGCGTATAGGCGCGGACCTCGGTGGCTTTGGCTTTCGGGAAGCTCACCTTGTCGATCATTGAAGGGTGCTTGAAGGTTTCCCGGATCATCACCTTCAGCGCGCCCGCTGTGACCGTCACCATCGCGGCGGTGTACTGGTTTCCCGCAGCCATCATCTTGGAGAGCCGCAAGCCGATCTTCGGCTCCAGCATGCCGACGTATTCACCGCCGACTGTTAGGACGTTGACCGCGTTGCCCTGCGCCTGGAGTTCCACCAGGTCGCCAGCGTCCAACTGTGCGGCCCGGTCTGCATCGGTTGCTTGCAATTTGGCCACGGCGGACGCGCCGGTTTCTTCGACGAAGAGGCGCGTGTCCAACTGGCTCGGCGCCGCGTCGGCGGCCGACGCATCGGTCATCGAGGCGAGGCGGTCGAGGTTACGGCGCGCAATGCTGTTGGTCGGGTCGATCTCAATCGCCCGAGCGTATTTGGCGCGGGCTTCGGTGATCTGGCCAGTTTCGGAAAGCGCTTTGCCCAACCGATTCAGCGCCTCTGCTTCCTCCCCGAAGGTTTTGAGATACTCACGATTGACGCTCGCGGCTTCGCTCCAGCGGCTGTTTACCGCGAGGTTGACCGCCTGATCGCCCATCTGTTTGCGAAGACGAGCGCGCTCGTCGAGGGACATGGTTTCAAAATCTGGTTTGTTGCTCATAAAAAGGGGCCCTCTTCCGCTACTCGGGGCGGCTAAGGATAATGCCGGCCACTGTCTCGGGCAATTGCTTGAAATGGCGGCTGCCGGCATCGTGCCAGACGCGCAGCGCTACCATAGGGGGATGCCCGACATCGAGGTTCCAGTTGAGTCCCTGCAGGCCGTTTGGGATCGCGTCGCCAGCCGCTACGCTGCATACGAGTTGGTGCTGCCCGGAAGCGCGACGTTCGTCTGCCAGGCCGAACTTTGCGACGCCTACTGTTGCCGCGCCTACACCGTAAACCTTGGCGAAGGAGAGGTGGCGCGCATGGCCCGCGAAAGCGGCCTCGAGCCCTCCCGCTTCCTCGAATACTACGATGGGCTGCCCCTCGCGTTGCCGATGGCGCAGCCCTTCCTCCTCAAGCGTGAGGAGAATCGCTGCGCGCTCCTCGGCGAGGACCTGCGTTGCGGGCAGTACCACGGCCGGCCGGACGCCTGCCGGCTCTATCCCCACTTCCTCGTCTTCATCAAGCAGTCCACCTGCAAACCGGTTTACGCGGACATCGAGGGCTTCGCTCACGCTGTTGCGGCGTTTGTGGCTGGCCGCGAGAGCTTGCTGGTTCCACTCCTGTTGCGCCATGTTGAGTGTCCGGGATTCACCGGACCGCCAATCTCCGCACAGTCATGGTGGGCACTGTTCGAAGCCACCCGAGTGGCCCAATACGCTGCTGTCTAGGCCCGTCATTGGTTCGGGCGATTGGAAGCGTTCTCCGTTACTCTCAGACTCGAGGTACGTTCGCTCTCCTTGACCACTCGACAACTGCTCGTCCTGCTCAGCCTCGCTGCCGTTTGGGGGGGCTCCTTCCTTTTCATCAAAGTGCTGGTGGACGCGGGCATTGAGCCTCTCGGCGTCAGCGCCGGGCGCACCGGCTTGGGCTTTCTGACGATTGCACCGTTCGCGTGGCGCGCCCGTTCGCGGTTCCCCCGTGACCGCCGGAGTTGGCTGCTGCTCGCGGGCCTCGGTTTCTTGAACTTCGCTCTCCCGTGGACGCTTTTCGGCATCGCCGCGCATCATGCGCCGAGTGGAGCTTCGAGCATCGCTAACTCCAGCCAGCCGCTCTGGAGTGCGATTCTTGGCACGATCGTTCTGAAGTCAGACCGTCTAAACGGGATTC
>JBDTVB010000028.1:0-11205 GCA_040007415.1 Anaerolineaceae bacterium | reverse complement strand
CAGCTGAGAATCGTCGCTCCCGGCGGAAGCGACCTACGCACTGCCGGGAGACCGGCCTGGTGGTTAAGCAGCATGCGCACCGGTAGCTCTGCCTTGCCCGCCTGCGCGAACTCCGGCCAGTAGCGCGCCACCGGCGCATCCAACTTCATCTTGCCCTGGTCGCAGAGCCGCAACAGGCAGACCGCCGCCACCGCTTTGCCCACCGACCAGACGTTGACGATCGAATCGCGCTCCCACCGCCGCTCGTGAGTCTCGTCCAACCAGCCACCCCAGAGGTCGACCACCACGCGGTTGCCGACCGTCAGCGAGACAGCGGCGCCAACATCCCCGCGTTCAGCGAAGTTGCGCTCGAACTCCTCTCGCAGGCGGGCGAAGGCGGGCTCGGCGAAGCCGTTGATCATGCTCTCCACGCCGCCAGTCTCTGCCCCTCAATGACGACGCTCAACCGGCCATGTAGGGTGCGGGCACAAACCATCGCCGGCTCGCGCTGCGGCCGGCGATCTCGACAGGAACTGGAGAACGACGATGACCGAAGTGAACGGCGGCAGACTGGCGGCGCGGCAGCTCAAGCAGGCGGGCATCGATACCGCGTTTGGCGTAGTTGCCGGGCCGATGATCGAAGTGATGGCCGGGATGCAGGCGGAGGGCATTCGCGTGGTGAACTGCCGCCACGAGGAATCGGCCTGCTTCGCCGCCTCCGCCTGGGGCTACATCAAGAAGAAGCCGGGCGTTGTCGTCGCAGGTTCTGGGCCGGGAATGATCAACACCGTCACGGGGCTGCACGTGGCCACCGAATCCGGGATGCCGCTGGTCGTCCTCGGGGGCTCCGTGGACGGCCGCACCCGTGGGTTGGGCGGCTTTCAGGAGGCAGACCAGGTGGCCTTCGCGAAGCCCGGCTGCAAGTGGACCGCGCAGGTCGATAGCACCGAGCGCATCCCCGAGATGATCCACCTCGCGCTTGGCAAGGCGGTTTCCGGGCGGCCCGGAGGCGTCTATCTCGATTTCCCCGGCCAGTTCGTCCGCCGCCGCATCGACGATTCGGCCGTGCAACTGCGCGACACCGCGCCCGATGTTTCGCTGCCATACCCGGACCCGCGCCTCGCCGAGGCCATCGCCTCCATGCTCGCTACCGCCAACCGGCCCCTCGTGCTCGTCGGCAAAGGAGCCGCCTGGGCAGATGCCGGCGCGGCGCTGACGGAGCTGGTCGCGCTCGGCATCCCGTACGTCGCCTCGCCAATGGGCCGCGGGGTGATCCCGGATGACAACGCGATGTGCATGAACGCCGCCCGCTCTTCCGCCCTTGCCGGGGCGGATGCCGTCCTGATGGTCGGCGGACGATTCAATTGGATCTTTCAATTCGGGCGGGCGCCGCGCTTCGCTCCGGACGTCCGTCTCGCCCAGGTAGACATCGTGGCCGAAGAGATGACCAGCGCCGCCAACCTCGAACTAGGGATGGTGGCCGACGGCGCGGCGGGCGTGGCGGCGATCGTCGCCGCACTCGCCGGTCGTGCCCTCGCCTCCTCGAGTAACGGCTGGCTGGTCGCGTTGCGAACCGATGCGCTGAAGAACGAGGCGGCGATCAGCGAGCAGATGTCCTCCGATTCGACGCCCATCAACCACTACCGCCTCCTGCGCGAGATTCGGGACGTCCTCCCGCAGAACGCCAATGTGAGCGTCGACGCCGAACTGACGATGGCTGTCGCACGGGCCGTGCTGCCAAGCTACAACCCGCGTTCGCTGCTGAACTCCGGAACCACCGGCTGCATGGGCACCGGCGTCCCCTACGCATTGGGGGCAAAGCTGGCGATGCCGGGCTGGCCCGCAGTGGCGGTCATCGGCGACTACGCGTTCGGCGCTGCTGCAATGGAGGTAGAGACCGCGGCCCGCGTCGGCGCCCACGTGGTCTTTGTGGTTTCGAACAACGGAGGCATCGCTGGCCATTCGATTCAAGACCGGATGTTCGCCGCCGATTCGCCGCCGATCGCAGCGCTCCTCCCGGTGGACTACGAGCGTATGGGCGAAATGGTCGGCGGCTTCTCGGCGCGCGTGACGGACCCGGCGCAGATTCGCCCGGCGCTTGAGAAGGCGCTGGCCGCAAACCGCGTGGCCGTCATCAACGTAATCACGGATCCGAAGGGTGGCCAGCGCGGCTCGATGTACCTGGGGTGACCGATGGCGCCAAGGCTCGCTCAGGTGCCTCTCGCGCCGCCCCACGTCTCCCAGTGCGTGACTTCTCCGGTTGGCTTGCGCTTCACCGGACCAAACTTCACGGCCGGGTAGCCAAGCGGGATTAGGGCGACCGGCACCGTGTCCGGCGGCAGCTTGAGCCACTCAGTCAGGTCCTCGACCATCGCCGATTGGAACGTCGTCATCACCGTACCCAACCCCAGCCCGCGTGCGGTCAGCAGCAAGTTCTGCACCGCCAGGTAGATCGAACTGCCCGCCAGCAGGCCGCGGGGTGCAGGGCTCGTGGCGCTGGTAAGGCAGGGGAAGATGAACACCGGCGCGCTATCCAGGTGGCTGACGATGTTGCTCACGCCCTTCATCATGACGCGCTTCGAAGGGTCCTCCGCGGTGCGGCCCGCCTCGAGGTACTGCTGGAGCTGCTCGCTCGTCATGAACCGCTGACGAACGCTCTCGGCGATGCGGGCGCGCATCGCGTCATCCTTGACGATCACGAAGCCCCACGGCTGGAGGTTCGTCCCGCTGGGCGCGCGCGTGGCGCCTTCGATGCACTTCTGCAGCAGGTCATCCGGTACCGGGTCCGGGCGGAAGTAACGGATGGCGCGCGCCGTGGACATCGCCTCCCAAAGGTCATTCGTCCCGCCTTGTTCTTGTTCGGCCATCTTCGGTCACTTCCTCTCCAACTGGTCAGCGAACTCTAGAGGTTGGCTCGAAATGCCGCTTAGACCGTGGCCCGCACCGTCCGCGCGTCGCTCAGCACCTTCGTGAGGAACGTTCGCACCGCCGCCGTGTAGCGTTCGCGGTCGACGTTCCAGCCGTGCACGTGGCCGGCGCCGGGGATACGGATGTAGGTGACCAATTTGGGCAGCGCCTCGGCCAGGCGGTCGCTGGTGTTCACCGGCACCATTCCATCGGCGTCACCGTGGAAGAGAAGGATCGGCGGCGTAAGGGAGCCCGCTCTCTTTAGATAGTCCACTTCCTCCCAATCCACGCCGTAACGCCGGCTCGCAACACGATTGGTGTACGGAAGTATGCGAAGCGGGACGCCCGCCTTCGTCGCGCCATGAGCCACGGTCTGGCGCAGGTCCAGCATCGGCGCATCGAGAATGACGCCAACCACCGACCGGGAGAGCGGCGACTTCTCCAGGAAGCTGAGTGCAATCGCGCCCCCCATGCTGAAGCCCATGAGCACGATCTCCATGGCGCCGCGGTCGAGGGCGTAGCGCGTTGCAGCTTCGAGGTCTTCCCATTCGTGGCGCCCGTACGCGTACCGCGCGTCCTCGCTGTTGGGCGCTTCCTCATCGTTGCGGTAGGTGACCAGCAGGCAGGGCAGACCCATCTCAACCAGAGTCGGCAAGACGCGGAGCGCCTCGCGCCGGTTCGCGCCTTTCCCGTGCACCAGCAGCACCCACGTCTCCGCCGAACCCGGGACGAACCACGCGGGCATCGCGCCGAGCGGGGATTCCACCCCAACCGTCTCAAACCCGAGTCCGTGCGCCACTTCCGGGTCGCCCTCGAAGGCGAACGAATCAACGCGTGCCATGTCGCCCGGGACAAAGACTCCTCGTCCGCCAAGGTGCTCGCGCACTGCCTCACCAGCACGCAGTTCGATCACATCGCCGACTCGGTGATAGCCGTGTTCACCGGCCAGCCCGAAGGTGCCCGGCATCGACCAGTCGCCGGACCGGGTGGCGCGAGTCCGGCGCAGGGTGATGCGCCCATCGCTGACGGCCGTCACTTCGAGGTCGAGCGGGTCAGGGCCAGTGCGCAGATCAAGCGCGCCTTTGCGGAACTGGTGGGCGACGGCAATCCCCGCGGCGACCACGAGCGCGCCAAGACTCCCAAAAACGGCGAGACACAGCAAGAAGAATCGCATCAACGAACCCTACCACGGCCAGGTGGCGCCGTAGGTGAGGTCTTTCACTCTTAGTAGCGGCCCGTCCGGCCCCTCCGGCCAGCGACCGGAGAGGCGGACGAAACCGATTAGTGCGGGCGTCGGCGCGAAGCGAGTCTGAGTGCAGCCAGCCCGAGTCCCGCGACGGCGAAGAGGAGCAACGAGACAAGAGCCGCCGAGCTTCCGCCACCGCCGCCGAAGCCCGCGTTGCCTGTGGACGGCGGACGCGGCGCCGGAGGTGGCGCGACCACTGACGTGGTTGCTGTTGGACTGGCCACTGTTGGGGCGACGGTTGTGGGCGCTGCTACCGTCGGCGAGCCCGTCGAGGTTGCCGTGGGCGAGGGCGCGAGCGTGCCCGTGGAGGTCGCCGTGGGTGAGGGAGTGAGCGTGCCCGTCGAGGTCGCCGTGGGCGAGGTTGTCGCTGACGCGGTTGTGGTTGCAGTTGTGGTCGCCGTCGCAGTGGAGGCAGTGACATCGTTCGTGACCGCCGCCTGGCAGCTTACGAGCGCGCCACCACCATTTCCCGAGCCGTTGCACTGATCGACGTTCACAGGCAGCGCCGCGGTCATCGTGGATGCCCCGCTCACACTGCAGGTGAAGCCAACGCTCCCCCCGCCGTTCCCGGAACCGTTGCACTGGCCGACCGTGGCCGCCGTCACAGAGGTGATACCCGGGCTATTGGCAGGAGTGCAGGTCCCCGGCGCGCCTGTTCCGGTAATGACGGACCCAACACACTGGTAGACCGTCGCAGCCGTAATGGCCGCGGGGCTCCCGGTGAAGTGGTTCGCGATCGTCACACTGCAGATCACCGCGCCGCCGCCGCCGTTTCCAGACCCGTTGCACTGCTGGATTGTCGTCACCGGTTGCGTGGATGTGGACGTGGTGGTGGTGCAGGTCAACGTGCTAACGGGACCGGTCGCGCCTACACATCTCGTCATCGTGAGAGTAGAGGGAGGGCTCGCTGCCAGTTGGCCCGCCGCCGTCAGGTAGTTGGCTACCGTGACGGTGCACGCCACCTCAGTCCCGCCACCATTCATCTCGTCATTGCACTGCGCGGCCACGGAAGCGGCGCTCGCGTGTTGAGGTTGACGGCCGACCAGGACGATCACAGTCGCCGCCAGCGCGAGCACGGCGCTCAGCACCAGCCATCTGCGACGGGAAGGCCGTTGGGCCGCCGGCCGGGAAACCGTTGTGACAGTATGCATTCGGTAAACCATACCCCCGAGAGCGGTCGCGGTACACAGTGCAATTCCGTAACTGTCGTCACCAGCAGCATCTGTTGCGCCAGAGGCGCTTGGGAGGTTCGCCTCGCCGCACCAGGCCTCAGGCGGCCAACCGGAGCGGCTGAACAGGCACATACTCACGCCTTCGGCTCGCGGCGTAGAATCGGCTGGAATTCTGAATTGGGGTACCGAGTGATGACGATTGTACAGACGACCTGCGGACGACTTGAGGGCACCACAAAGCCCGGCCACCTGGCCTTTCGCGGTATTCCGTTCGCGGCGCCGCCCGTCGGTAAGTTGCGTTTCGCTGCGCCCCAGCCGCCCGCCAGCTGGCCCGGCGTACGGGCGGCGACCGAGTGGGGCAACGCCGCCCGCCAGAGCCATCACCCGCTGCCCGGATTCGCGGCCAGTGGCCCACAGGATGAAGACTGCCTCTACCTGAACGTCTTTACGCCCGCCGCAGACGGCCGCTCGCGGCCGGTTCTGTTCTGGATCCACGGCGGTGGCTACACCCACGGCACGGCCGCTGAACCGCTCTATGACGGCGGCCCGCTGGCGGAGCGCGGCGACGTTGTGGTGGTCACCACTAACTACCGGCTAGGCGCGTTCGGCTTCCTCTACCTCGCCGACCACCTGCCGAACGCCGGTCTAACGGCCAACGCTGGACAGCTGGATCAGATCGCGGCCCTCGAATGGGTGCGGGTGAACATCGCAGCCTTCGGTGGTGACCCGGCCAACGTCACGATCTTCGGTGAGTCCGCGGGCGCCGCTGCGGTCGGTACCCTTCTCGCTATGCCCGCTGCCGCCGGGCTCTTTCACAAAGCGGTCCTCCAGAGCGGCACCGGGCGGGCCGCAACCCCGGAAGCAGGCGCCCAACTTGCAGACAAGCTGCTGGCTGAACTCGGGCTGGATCGGGCCTCGGCAGAGAAGGTGCGGACGGTCTCTGCCGATTCGATCCTCGCTGCCCAGGAGCGAGCCACTGCGGGTGGCGGGTTCGGCCAGGGCCTGCGCTTTGGCCCGGTGGTAGATGGTTCGACCCTCCTGGAACAGCCGTCCGCGGCTGTTCGTGCGGGTAGTTCGGCGAACGTGCCGATGCTTATCGGCACCAACCGCGACGAGATCAAGCTGTTCGCCGCGATGGCCCGCCGCGAACCGATCGATGATGCTCGCCTCGAGTCGATGGTCCGCGCCGTGCTGCCCAAGGCCACTCCAGCCGATGCCGCAGCGCTCGTCGAGAGGTACCGCAAGTCCCGCCGTGGCCGCGGTCTACCCGATTCGAACCTGGACATCGCCGACGCCGTCACCACTGACGCTCACTTCCGCGTGAATTCCACTCGGCTCGCCCTGGCCCAGCGCGAGCACCAGCCGAATACGTACGAGTACCTTTTCACCTACGCATCGCCCGCCCGACACGGCGCGCTGGGCGCATGCCATGCGCTGGAGATGCCGTTCGTCTTCGGCACGACCGGCGCGCCGACGCAGGACCGCTTTGCGGGCGCAGGGCCGGATGTGGAGCGCCTCTCGGCCAACATGATGGACGCGTGGCTCTCGTTCGCCAGGTCTGGGAAGCCCGGCCATGAGGGCATCGGTCCCTGGCCCGCCTACGATGCCGAGGCACGCTCGACGATGGTCTTCGACCGCGCCTCAGGCGCCGAGAACGACCCCTTTGGTGAAGAACGTGCCGCCGTGGAGGCACTGCTCTAAGCGTGCTCCCCGCACATGCGGTGCGGACTGTATCGTCGCCACCATGCCCCTTGACACCCCGTCACCTCTGCCGCCGGCTCACCCCGGCTTCGGACGGCTTCACTTTGGTTCGTTCCTTGGGCTCTTCTGCGTGGGCGTCTACGCCACGTCCTTTGGGCCCGCACTGCCATTCCTCTCCCGGCACTTCGGCGTCTCGTTGGACAGCGCGGGCCTGCTGATCACGGTACTGTTCGTCGGTTCAATCGGTGCCTCTGGCACGATTGCCGTCTATCTGCACCGGTTCGAATCCCGGCTGCTCGCGCTCCTCGGGCTGGTCATCATTGCAGTGGGCGCCCTCGGTCTCGCGGCGACCTCGTCGTGGGCCGTGGCGTTGCTCTCCGTTGGCATCCTCGGCGTCGGCGATGGGCTGCTGGTGGCGGCCGCCCACTCTGCCATCGCCACGACCGCCAAGGACGTGCCTCACGGCATCAACCGGCTGAACCTCTGGTTCGCGGTCGGCGCGGTCCTGGGGCCGATCTGGGCGGGCGCGATTCTTGCCAGCCGCGGTGAGCCCGCGACAATCTATATCGGCATAGCCGTTATCTCGATCGCTGTCGCCATTCTCCTGGCCACCGCGCCACGCACCCCGGCACGCCCGCACGAACACGACGGCCAAGGAGGATCGCTCCGCTCCCGCCCGGTGATCGTGATGGGCTCGATCCTCTTCCTCTACGTCGGCGCCGAGATCGGACTCGGCTCGTGGGTCTCGTCGTACTCGACCGAAGCGTTTGGCGCCGGCGTGATGGCCGGTGCGCTGGTCACCGCCGGCTATTGGGGCGCGTTGATGCTCGGACGCGTTATTAGCGGCACGCTCTTTGCACACGGCGTTTCGCCGGTCACCGTGCTCCTCGGCTCCATCGTTGGGGCGCTCGTCACCAGTTCCGCCCTCGCTCTCGCCGATGGCAGCCTTGCCGTGGGTGTTGCGGCGGCGTTTGGGACCGGGCTCTTCTTCGGCCCCATCTGGCCGGCGGCGATCACGCTCGCCAGCCAGGGTTCAGCGTCTGGTGCGCCGGCAGCCATGGTCACCATCGGCAACGCGGGCGGCATCCTCTTTCCGTGGGTACAGGGGAAGGTGCTTGTCGCCGCCGGGCCGGGACGCGGCATCGCGCTCACAGCAGTTCTCTGTTTGCTGATGCTCGCCGTTGTCGTCGGCTATCGCCGCAGTGAGATGAAGGTCGAGACCACCTAAGGGTGCCGTCCCGAGTGGCGCCTGCTTGCCGCTGCCGCGCGCGTGACGCCTACTATCTCTATGACGCACCCCTGGCACGATATCGCAGTAGATCCCTCAACCATCGGTGACGCCCTGCCCGTCGTCATCGAGATTCCCGCTGGTTCGAAGAATAAGTACGAACTAGAGAAGGTGAGCGGGATCCTGAAGTTGGACCGCGTGCTCTACAGCTCGGTCCACTATCCGGCCAACTACGGCTTCATCCCCCGCACCTACTGCGACGATGGCGACCCGCTGGACGTGCTCGTCCTCGGTCAGGAGGCGGTTCACCCACTGACCATCGTCTACGTCCGCCCGATCGGCGTCATGCACATGCGCGACCAGGGCAAGGCAGACGACAAAGTGCTGGCCGTCGCCGCCAACGATCCGGCCTTCAACCACATCCTCGAACTCGAACACGCCCCGCCCCACACCATGCTCGAGATCCACCGCTTCTTCCTCGACTACAAGGTGCTCGAAGAGAAGGAAGTGATCGTCGACCCGTTCGAAGGTCGCCAGAAGGCACTCGCCGTGATCAAGCAGGCGCTCGCTGACTACTGGACCATGCGCAGCAAAGAAACCTAGGACCTTCCCTGCCGATGCTAAGCCACGAGTCGCTCGAACCAGCTATCCCTTCGGTCCTCAAGGCGTGGGGGCTGGATGCTCCTGGGCGCGTAGCGGCCGTGCCGGGAGGCACGCTGAACTGGAACTTTGATGTCCACTCCGCAGGCTCGCGGTTCTTCCTCCGCTGCTACCGTTCGAACCTTGAGACTGAGCGGATCGAGGGCGAACACCGGCTCGTGGAGTGGGTCGGAACGGCAGGAATCCCAGTGGCGGCTCCCATACCAAGCCTGGACGGCCACTCGCTGCTCCTCGATGGCGACAACCGCTGGTCCCTCTTCCCGTGGCTAGACGGCGCATGCATCGAGCGCGGACACCTCTCCAGCCCCCAGGCACGGGCGCTCGGCGAGATGCACGGGCGCGTTCAGTCCGTCCTCGCTCGCCATCCGGAGAGCGCAAGCGCACGCCTCGGCATGCGCTGGGAGAAGCAACAATCGCTGGCCGCGCTGGAACGCCTGGTAGTAGTGGGCAACGAACGCCGCATCGCGCAGTGGATGATCGACGGTATCCAGCGGCAGCGGCTGCTCCTGGTAGCGGCAGAAGTGGCCCCGCCAGAACACTTCGCCTCGCTCCCCTGTCAACTCCTCCACGGAGATTTCCACGATCAGCAGGCGTTGTTCGCCGGCGACGAGGTCTGCGCGGTCGTCGATTGGGAGATCTGGCACAGCGACCCACGCGCATGGGAACTCATCCGCTCGCTGGCGTTCTCGCAACTGCTGGATTCACCGTTGTTGACTGACTACCTCAAGGGCTACCGCGAGCACATCCAACCTTCGGAAGCGGAGCTGCAACTCGCGCTCACGCTCTGGTTCCAGAGCCGCCTCGTGGGCCTCTGGGCATGGTGGGCGTACATCATGGAAGGGAGCGAACGCGTCAAAGAGTTCTTCCCATCGATGCTCGCCGAACTTGAACTGGTGACCGACGCCCGCTGGACGGCGTCTATACGGGAACGGCTGATCAGGGCCGCCTGCTCATAGCCCGCGTGGGTTCACTCCACCCGCCGCGCGATGCGGCCATCCCAGCGCATCCATTCGATCCGCCCATCGGCGCCGCGCAGGAACTCCGAGCGCTCCCCGGCGTGGGAGCCGTTGACCACGGCGGTGGCATCCGGGCCAACAAAGACCAGGTCTACCGGATCGGCGGGGAGCGGCCGGTGACGGCGTTCCGCGAACCCGCGTTCGGGCGTGGCGTCGGTGGCGATCAGCCCGTTCGCGCCGGCGGTCACTTCCAGCCGCGCGAGCACCGATTGGTAGCTGCCCGCGTACTCACGCAAGTCCGGCTGTGGCTGCAGCGGGACGATGACGGGCTCTCGCCAGCCGATGAAGTGGCGCTTGCAAGCATCGGCGATGGTGTTTCGCCCCACGCGGCCGGTGTCACTGTTCGTTAATACGGTGACCGCGAAGTTGTGGCCGGGAAAGAGTTCGAACGACGACATATGGCCATTGGTTGCCCCGCCATGCTTCACCATCCGGTCCTTGCCGCTCCCATCGAGCATCCAAGACACGCCAACGGATTCGCACATGCTACCCGCTATCGCCAGCGGCGACTGCATAGAGGTGGCCGATTCCGGCTTGAGAATCGCCTCTCCGGCAGCGCCGCGCCCCTCCGTCAGGTGCATCGCAGCGTAGGCGATCTGGTCGAGGACGGTGGAGGTGATGCCGCCGCCGGGCGCAATACTGCGGGGCGTGTTCCATGGCGTCGCAACTTTTGGCCCTTCGTTCGTGACAATGTGGCCCGCCGCGACCGCGTGGACGATTGCCTCTTCCGCGAAGTAGGTGGTGTGATCCATCCCCAGCGGCCCAAGAATACGTTCGCGGATGACCGATTCGAAGGGCTGTCCGCGCAGTGTGGCGACAAGGTGGCCGAGCACGTAGAACCCCGCGTTGCTGTACGAGAACGCCGTCCCTACCGGGACAAGCTGCGCCGAGTTCTTCATCTTCGCGACGATCATTCGGAGCGCGTCGTCGCCGCGGCCGGTATCGCGAAAATAGTCGCCCACGAAACCGCCGTGGTGCGTTACGAGGTGGCGCACGGTCAGCCGCTCCGCATCGGTTCCAGATTGCAGCGCGAATCCCGGGAGGTAGCGCCGCAGGGGCGCTTCAAGGTCCACCCGGCCCTCTTCCACTAGCTGCATGAGGGCCGTTGCGGTGAACGTCTTGGAGGTGGAGCCAATCTGGAAGAGCGTCCCGGCGCTCACGGGCAGAGGGTGATTGACGTTCGTGACGCCAAAACCGTCCGCGTACACCTGGCCCTCGTGCAGCACCGCCACAGCTAGTCCCGGGATTTGGAGCCGCGCCATCTCGGCGGCGGCGAATGCGGCGAGTTTCGGCGGG
>JBDTVB010000027.1:0-11267 GCA_040007415.1 Anaerolineaceae bacterium | reverse complement strand
CTCTACGTGGACGACGCGTTCGGATCCGCGCACCGCGCCCACGCCTCGACCGAGGGGATCACGCACTTCCTGCCCGCAGTCGCCGGACTCTTGATGGAAAAGGAGGTGCGCTACCTGAGCGCGCTCATCGCCAATCCCCCTCAGCCGTTTGCGGCGGTTATTGGAGGGGCGAAGGTGAGCACCAAGATTCCAGCGATCGAACACCTGTTGCCGAAGCTGGATATGCTCTTCCTCGGCGGGGGGATGGCGAACACATTCCTCGTCGCCATGGGCGTGGATGTGCGCATGTCACTGGTTGAAGCCGAACAGGTGGAGGTGGCCAGGCGAATCCTCAGGGACGCCAAAGCACGGGGAGTCCAGGTCTTCTTACCCGTGGACGTGGTGGCTGCCAGCGCGTTTGCAGCAGACGCGGAGACCAAGAATGTTGTCCCCACGAATGTGCCGCGTGGCTACATGATCCTCGATATCGGTCCTGAGACCGTGAAGCTGTTCGGACGCGAACTGAAGAAAGCAAAGGCCGTCATTTGGAACGGCCCGATGGGTGTGTTTGAAATGGAGAAGTTCTCCCACGGTTCGGTTGGTGTGGCTCGCAAGATCGCGGGCCTCAATGCCACTACGGTGGTCGGCGGCGGGGAAACAGCGGCCGTGGTGGCGATGACCGGCCTTGCGAACAGTTTCACCCATGTCTCCACCGGTGGCGGTGCGTCGCTCGAAATGCTCGAAGGGAAAGAGCTGCCCGGCGTCGCCGCGCTCCTCGATTCGTAACGTGGCGCAGCGCACCGAAGCCGCGCCCCCGCCAATGCTCTTTGCCTTCCGCGGCGTCCGCATGTTCCAGGTGCTGCTCGCGATCATCGCCCTCGCCTGCGGTGTCGGAGCTACCCTCGCACTCAAAGCTGTGGCAGACGGGGAGGGGATCCTCCTGCTTCTCCCCGCCATCATTCTCGGGATGGTCTTTCTCTGGGCGTTTTCCGCCACTCTCCGAGCACCCACTTCGTTCCTCGCAGTAACGCCGGAGCGCACCCGGATCCGCTTCGCCGGGCTGATCGATACGGTGATCTCGAACAACGATGTCGCCGGCGCGCGACTAGTGCGGCGCAACATCCTCGGCGGAATCGGCGTCCGCACCAACTTTTCGGGCGATGTCGCATTGGTCACCACCTGGGGCGAAGTGGTTGAACTGACGCTGCGCAATCCGGTGCGGGTTTGGCTGGTGCCTCGCATCATCCCGCTTCGCGCCACCCGCCTCACGCTTAGTCTCCGCAACTCTCAGAAGCTGGTTGATCGCTTTGGTGCGCCAACAGCACCATCTCGCACCGTCCCCGCCGGGGCTGGAGGAAAGAGGAGGCAACGTGGATCTCGAACTCGCTAAACGGCTCTCCCAGCCCGCGGCCACGAAGATTGTGCTGGTCGTGCTGGACGGCCTCGGTGGCCTGTCCCCGGCCTCTACCATGCGCAGCGAGCTTGAAAAGGCTCAGATCCCCAATCTCGACCGGCTTGCCACGCGGTCGGAGGTTGGGCTGACAGTGCCTGTTGGCGCCGGGATCACGCCGGGCAGCGGCCCTGGCCACCTGGCGCTTTTCGGCTACGACCCGCTTCGGTTCGACATCGGTCGGGGAGTCCTCGAAGCGACAGGCATCGATTTTGATCTCACCCCGACCGACGTGGCCGCCCGTGGCAACTTCTGTACCCTCGATGGGAACGGCAACATCTCTGACCGTCGGGCAGGCCGTGTCGCCACCGAAACTTCGTCGAAGCTTGTTGAGCGACTC
Source organism: Anaerolineaceae bacterium (assembly GCA_040007415.1). GTDB lineage: Bacteria > Chloroflexota > Dehalococcoidia > Tepidiformales > Tepidiformaceae > PNKC01. The sequence continues at coordinate 9,498 of JBDTVB010000027.1, read as the reverse complement.
CGCCAGGTCACGATCCCGGGCGTTGAAGTCTTCGTCGAGCCGGTGCGAGAGCACCGCTTCGTCCTCGTCCTTCGCGGCGAAGGACTTGGTGACGCCGTCACCACCACTGACCCGCAGCACGAAGGGGTTCCGCCGCTGGCGGCGAGAGGCACTGATCCGGCGTCGGCGCGCACCGCACAGGTGGTCAACGAATTCGTGGAGAAGGCGCACGCCCTGCTCAAGGACCAGGCGCAGGCCAACGGCCTCGTTTTGCGAGGCTTCGCGAACTACCCGGAGCTTCCTCAGTTTCCCGACACCTGGGGTGTGCGCGCGGCCGCCCTCGCCGTTTACCCCATGTATCGCGGGCTCGCCAAGCTGGCAGGAATGACGCCAATCGCCTGTCCCGGCGGGATGACTGAGCAGATCCACCTTATCCGCCAGAACTGGGACAACTTCGACTATTTCTTCGTTCACTACAAGAAGACGGATGCCGCTGGAGAAGACGGTAATTTCGAGCAGAAGTGCCACGCGCTGGAGGAGTTCGACAGCCATGTCCCGGAGCTCCTGGCACTCGGCGCCGACGTGCTGATGATCGCTGGGGACCACTCGACCCCGGCGTTGATGGCGGCACACTCCTGGCACCCCGTGCCGTTCTTGCTTCACTCGAACTACTGTCGAGATGGCAACGCGCAGCACTTCAACGAGCAGGAGTGTATCAAGGGCAGTCTCGGCATCTTCCCCGCTGTGGACGTGATGCCGCTGGCCATGGCTCACGCGATGCGCTTTGAAAAGTACGGGGCCTGAGCCATGCGCAAGCCGTTCGTCGCCGGCAACTGGAAGATGAACACAACCGAGTCAGAAGCGAAATCGTTGGCTGCCGCAATCGCCTCCGGGGCGGGGGGACTCACCACAGACATCGCCCTCTGTGTGCCGTTCCCCTATCTCTCCGCCGTGCATGAGGCGGTTCAAGGCTCGGGAGTAGCGGTTGGTGCACAGGATGTGTACTGGGAGCCGAAGGGAGCTTTCACTGGAGAAGTCAGCATCCCAATGCTCGCCGAGTACTGCCGATTCGTGATCATTGGCCATAGCGAGCGCCGCCAGTTCTTCGGTGAAACCGATGAGACGGTTCAAAAGAAGCTCGCTGCACTGCTGGCGTCTCCACTTCAGCCGATCGTCTGCATCGGCGAGTTGCTCGATGAGCGCCGGGGTGGTCGCACCGAACAGGTGCTCGCCCGCCAGGTCGCGCACGGAATGAGCGGTGTCGAGCTCACCCCGGGCGTGACCGTCGCCTACGAACCAGTCTGGGCGATCGGCACGGGCGAAACGGCGACTCCCGAACAGGCCCAGGATGCCTGCCACTTCATCCGTGATCAGCTTCGCAAGCTCTGTGGAGGCGTCGCCGATGCGATTCGTATCCAGTACGGAGGCAGCGTGAACGCTGAGAATGCCGCCATTCTCCTCTCGCAGCCGGACATCGATGGGGCGCTTGTCGGCGGAGCCTCGCTCGACGCCGGCAAGTTTTTGGCGATTTGTGCCGCGGCGCGTGCCTGATGCTGCGCCGCCTGGTCGCGATCGTCGGACCGACGGCGTCTGGTAAGTCAGCCATCGCGCTTGAGCTGGCGGGCCGCCTTGGGGGAGAAATCGTCAATGCCGATAGCCGGCAGGTCTACCGCGGCATGGATATCGGGACAGCGAAGCCCTCGGTAGAAGACCGCCGGCGCGTTCGTCACCACCTGTTCGATGTCGCCGATCCAGGCGATGGCTACAGCCTCGCACTGTACCAGCAGCAGGCACGCGCGGCGCTGGAGGCGATTTGGGCGCGCGATTCGTTCGCATGGCTGGTCGGCGGGACGGCACAGTACGTCTGGGCGCTGCTCGAAGCGTGGCAGGTGCCAGACGTTCCGCCTGATCAGCCTCTGCGGGCCGAGCTCGCCGCTCTCGCTGAAACCCACGGTTGGCAGGCACTCCACGCCCGCCTTGTTTCCGTTGACCCGCTGGCCGGTGAACGGCTCGATGGCCGCAACGTTCGCCGTGTCATTCGCGCGATCGAAGTCTTCGAAAAGACCGGTATCCCGATCAGCGCGTGGCAGGCGAAAGGCGATCCGGACTTCGAATCCCTGCTTTTCGGCGTCACCGTCCCACGAGAGGAGCTTTACGCTCGGATCGACCGCCGTGTGGACGCGATGTTCGGCGGCGGCCTGCTTGAAGAGGTGCAAATGCTGCTCGACTCCGGTGTGCCGCCCTCGGCGCCAGCGATGTCGTCCATTGGCTACGGCGAGAGCGTGCGCCACCTCAAAGGCGAAACGTCGCTGGCCGAAGCGGTCGAGAAGACGAAGTTCGGCAGCCACCGTCTTGCGCGCGGCCAGGGTCAATGGTTTCGCGCCGACGACCGCCGAATCACATGGGTCGCAGACGCCCAGGACATCGACTTGCTGGCGAACATCTTCACCGGCGCCTGCACGAACACCATTCGCGGGGACCGGCGTTAGCCGCCTTCAGCGGCGCCGAACCACTACAATCGAATGGCCGACGCCCGGCGCAGGAGCACTCCATGGACTTCCGCCTTCAACCTGAACAGGCTGCATTCCAGCAGCAGGTCGCCGCGTTCATCGAACACGATCTCCCGCCCGGCTGGGATCAGGCGTATTCCACGACCGCCGAGCAGATGGTCATCGAGCGCGGCGTGATGAAGCGCTTGGCCCAACGCCACTGGCTTGCCCTTCCCTGGCCGAAGGAAGTGGGAGGGCTTGGCGCGACGCCGATGGAACAACTCGTCTTCAACGAGCAGATGGCCTACAACGGCGTGCCTGGCGTGATGAACATGGGCGTCGCATGGGTCGGGCCGGTGGTGATGCTCTACGGGACCGATCAGCAGAAGCGGGACTACCTGTCGAACATCGCCGATGGCACCGATATCTGGTGCACGCTCTATTCTGAGCCCGGCGCCGGGAGTGACCTCGCGAACATGCAGACGCGGGCCGTGCGCGATGGCGACGACTACATCATCAACGGCCAGAAGATCTGGACGAGCTTTGGCCACTACGCCGATTGGGGCTGGCTGGCTGCTCGCACGAACCCGGACGTCCCCAAGCACAAGGGTCTTTCTACTTTCGCGATCAAGATGGATACGCCGGGCATCACTGTGCGTCCATTGATCAACATGGCCGGCACACACGAATTCAACGAGATCTTCTTCGAAGACGTCCGCATTCCCGCCGCCCAGCTCGTGGGCGAAGAGAACCGCGGCTGGTACCACGTGGCGATCGGACTGGACTTCGAACGTAGTTCCATTGGCGCCACTTCCAGCGCACGGCGAGTCGTGGATGACCTCGTGGCCGAGCTGCGCACCCGCGGAGGGCTTGTGCGGCCCGAACTGCGCCACCGGCTGGCCGAACACCATATTGCGGTGCAGGTTCTGCGCACCATGGCCTACAACATCGCCTCCATGCAGGGCAGCGGCCTTGTACCCACGCGCGAGGCGCAGATGGCGAAGCTCTTCGGAGCTGAGCTCCAACAGAAGATCGGGGTGACCGCGCTGCAGGCCTTCGGCATGGAGGGCCAGGCGGCCCACCAGGTTTCGCGTGCGTTCCCGTACCAGTACACGCTTCTGCGCTCTGTCGCCAACACGATCGAGGGCGGGACGAGCGAGGTTCAACGGTCAGTGATCGCGCAGCGCGGCCTCGGGCTGCCGCGGGAATAGGGCCGGAGACGTCAGCAACCGGTGAAGATCGGTTCATAATCGGAAGAAAACTGTTTGAATTCAGCCATCCAAGGGTTCTCACCCCTGTAGATCGGGGTGAAACCGGCCGTACACCATGGTGTAACCACATTGGAGGCCATTCAGTTGAACAACACCCCGAACAGTCACCCGGCAGCCACCCATCCACTCGCCTTCGATGCCAGGACCCGCAGAGTGCTGGAATTGCGACGCCAGATCGCCGAAGGCAGATACGCCATCGACCACCGCGCCGTCGCCGAAGCACTGTTGCGCGAGCAATTCGCCTTGGACGCCGCGCTCGGGCCCGCAGCCCCAACACCGTCCGTCACGGCCCCCACGATCAGCGATTTCTCCCGCTTCGTGATAGCGCCCGGGCTTTCCGCGTCTACGGGCGACGAGAACCTGACCGCAACCGCCTGAGGGATCGCGAACCATCTCGAGACCGCGCCCACCGCCGAGCGTATACTTCGGTGCACACGAAACATCGGAGAATCACAATGTCACGTCCAGTGCTCCGCACAGTTCTGTGCGACCTGCTCGGTATCGAATACCCGGTCATCCTCGCCGGCATGGGTCCAGTCGCTGGGGGCATCACGGGCCCGGTGGCCACGGCCCCACTCGTGGCCGCTGTCTCCAACGCTGGTGGTCTCGGCGTCATCGGAGGCGCCGGGTTCAGCCCTGAGCGCCTGCGTGAAGAAATCAACGTCGTCCGCTCGATGACGGACAAGCCCTTCGGAGTCGACTTGCTCCTCCCCTCCAACTTCATGGGCGGCGCCGCGAGCGGCGAGATGCCCCGTGACCCTCGCGAACTGATTCCAGCCGAGACACGCGCCGGCGTCCGCCGCATGGCCGAAAGCCTGGGCGTCGAATGGCACGAGATGCCCGCACCCGAACCATCGGCTGATGTTCCGCGCCGCCTCACCGGCGGTATGTCAGATGGCCAGATGGAGGTCGTGATCGAGGAGAAGATCGCAGTCTTCGCCTCGGGCCTTGGAAACCCGGCCCCATGGATCGAACGCCTGAAGGCGAACGGGACGATCGTGCTTTCGCTCGTGGGCAATGTGAAGAACGCGAAACGCGTGTCTGACGCCGGCGCCGATATTGTCGTTGCCCAGGGCACCGAAGCGGGCGGTCACACGGGCCGCATTGCGACGCTCGCCCTCGTGCCACAGGTGATCGATGCGATCTACCCGAAACCAGTCATCGCCGCCGGCGGAATCGCCGACGGCCGGGGAATCGCCGCCGCCCTGGCCATGGGTGCGATCGGCGTTTGGTGTGGCACTGCCTTCCTTGTTGCCGACGAAGCGAATCAGCCCCTCACCCAGAAGGAGCGCGTCCTCGCCGCTGGTGACGAAGACACGAAGATCACGAAGCTTTACAGCGGCAAAACCATGCGCAACATCAACAACCCGTTGATCGAGGCATGGGAGGCCTCGGGCCTTCAGCCCATGCCGATGGGCCTGCAGGGCATCCTCACGCAAGACCTCGTCTATTCGTTGCGCAAAGCGGGGCGTGAAGACCTCCTGATGAACGCCGCCGGGCAAGCCTCTGGGCTTCTCCACAAGACGCGCCCCGCGGCTGAGATCCTCGCCGAAATGGTCGCTGGAGCGGCCGACATCCTCGGTCGCAAGTTGGCTGCGACGGTCACCGCCGTCCCGGGCTCGTAGTCAGTGGCTGAACGAGCCCTCGAGGGCCTCAGGGTGGTCGAATTCACGGACGAGCTCGGCTCCTACTGCGGGCGCCTGCTCGCGGATCTCGGCGCTGACGTGATCAAGGTAGAGCCGCCCGGTGGCGGGCGGCAACGTCAAACCCCGCCCTTCTATCGGGCAGTCGCTCCCGGCCCGGACACCAGCCTTGCCTTCTGGGTTCACAACACTTCGAAGAAGTCGGTTGTACTGGACCTCGAGACGGAGGATGGACAGGCACAGGCGCGCGCTCTCGTGCTCACGGCCGACGTGGTGGTGGAGGACAACCCCGTTGGCTACATGGCCGCTCACGCCCTTGGTCATGCGTCGCTCCGCGCGGAAAAGCCTGCGCTCGTCTACACCTCCATCACTGGATTTGGCCAGACAGGCCCTCATGCCAGCTACGCATACAGCGACATCGTTGGGCAGGCGATGGCCGGCGTGATGACCCTCGCAGGGGAACCGGCCGACCCCCCGAACATGATCTACGGGCAACAGGCGAACGTTTCGGCCAGCATCCAGGGGGCGCAGGCGACGCTCCTTGCTGTGCTTCACGCGGATGCCACAGGTGAGGGCCAGCTGGTGGATGTTTCCGCCCAGGAAGCACAGTCCATGAACCAGGAAACGGCGATGCAGCAGTGGGACCTGCAGAGGCTGAACCGCAAGCGGACTGGCGAAAAAGGTTCCCTGCCGTTGACTCTCCCCGGGCTCGGCGTCTACCCAACGACAGACGGATACGTGATGTGCTTCGTTATCGCTCCCGCTGGCGCCGGTTTCCCGGAGCTTGTCGACTGGATGCGCGAGGAGGGGATGGCAGGTGACCTGGACGACGAGCCGTACAGGGAGATCTGCGCGAACCTGAACCTCGGCTTTCTTACCCAAATTGCGCGCGATCCGGCGAAGGCCATGGCAACGATTCCACATCTTGGGCACATGAACGACCTGCTTACCCGGTTCTTCGCCTCGATGACCGCCACCGAGGCGTACGAAAAGGGCCAGAGCCGCCTGCTCCTCAACGGTATCGTTTCGACCCCCAAGGACCTCGCCGAAAACGCTCAACTGCGCGCGAGAGAGTGGTTCGCTCACCTGGAGTTTGATTACCTCAACGTGGTGCTCGAATTCCCCGGAGCGCCCTATCGCCTCTCCGAAACGCCTGTCCAGATCGTCCGTCCCCCGAAGCTGGGAGAACACACGAACGAAGTGCTCGCATCGCTCAAGGGTATGGCCGCCGGGAGGACGAAGTGACCACGCTGCCACTCGCAGGTCTTCGCGTTGCCGACTTCTCATGGTTTGGGGCAGGCCCTATTGGCGCCCAGACGCTAGCCACCTTCGGCGCCGAAGTCATCCGCATCGAATCTGAGGCGAAGCTCGATTCGCTCCGGCTCGCCGGTCCCTTTGCCCTGAACGCCGATGGCACCCCCAAATCCAGCTACAACGTCTCGGGCTATTTCAACAACTTCAACGCTGGCAAGCTCTCGATGCAGTTGAACCTGAACCTCGAGAAGGGCCAGGAGATCGCCTACCGCCTAATCGAGAAGTCGGACATCTTCCTCACCAACTTCACCCCTCGCGTCGTCGACAAATGGAACTTGCGTTACGAACAGCTGGCAGCGATAAACCCGCGCCTGATCGCCGCCTACGCCCCTATGCAAGGCCTGGAAGGGCCGCATCGCGACTTCCTTGGCTTTGGCGCGGTGCTAACGCCGGTCACGGGCATCAGCCATCTCTCGGGCTTCCCCAACCGTCCGCCATTCGGAGTCGGCACCAACTTCCCCGACTACGTTATCAACCCCGGCCACACCTGCGTCGCCATCCTCGCTGCACTCCGGTACCGCAACCGTACTGGCAAGGGCCAGTGTGTCGAGCTCCCGCAGATCGAATCCGTCGTGAATGGACTTGGCACGGCGGTCGCCGACTACCTCGCCAACGGCACGGTCCAGGTTCGGACGGGCAATCGCAACCCGGTCGCAGCCCCTCATGCGGCATTTCCCTGCCTGGATGACCCGGAGTCGCTCGGTTCAACAGACCGCTGGATTGCGGTCGCGTGCTACGACGATGCTCAATGGCACTCTCTCTGTGATGTTCTCGGTGCCCCGCCGCTCGCCGAAGATCAGCGTTTCGCAACGTTCGCCGCGCGAAAAGCCAACGAGACCGATCTGGAAGTGGCGCTCGCGGCCCTCACCGCCCAGTGGGAGGCTGAGGAACTGATGGCTGCCCTGCAGTCACGCGGTGTCCCCGCTGGAGTGGTGCAAAACGCCCAGGACATGCTCGACCGCGACCCGCACTTGAAAGCGCGTGGGTACTACCAGTACCTCGACCATCCAGAGACCGGGCGAGCGGCGTACGACGGACCTTCGGCGGTGCTCTCGGCTACTCCAGGCAGGCATCGCGCCCCGGCGCCGCTCTTGGGGGAGCACACCCAGGACGTCTGTGAACGCATCATCGGGCTCGATATGGACGAAGTCGCGACGTTGCTTGCCGAGGGTGTGCTGGCGTAACGGCGGGCGAACAGCCCACCGGGAACCAGCCGATTGACCGCGGCGGAAGAGTCATTGTGCTACGATTTCGAAAGCCTCTTCTTGGAGCGTTGGCATGAATGTCTTAATCGTCGTCGCGGTCGTCATCGTGATCATCATCGTCGGCTTCCTGTGGACGACCTATAACGGACTCGTCAAGGGTCGAATTCGCGTGAAGGAAGCGTGGGCGGGCATCGACGTGCAGCTCAAGCGCCGCTCGAGCCTGATCCCCAACCTTGTAGAGACCGTTAAAGGCTACGCCTCGCACGAGAAGCAGATCTTCGAAAACGTGGCCGCCGCCCGTGCGGGGCTGATGAACGCACAGGGCCCGGCAGCTGCCGCCCAGGCGGATAACGTGCTCACCCAGGCGCTAGGCAGGCTGTTCGCTGTTGCCGAGGCTTACCCGGACCTCAAGGCCAACACGAACTTCCTCGAACTTCAGCGCGAACTGACCGACACAGAAGACAAGATTGCCTACTCTCGGCAGTTCTATAACTCGAACGTCGGCAACTACAATCAGAAGATCGCCGTCTTTCCCGCGGTCCTTATCGCCGGGATGTTCGGGTTCCACGCGGAGGAGTTCTACGAAGCGGAAGCGGGCGCTCGCGAGGACGTCAACGTTTCGTTCTCAACCACGTAATGAATTCGCGAACTGTGGAATCGCGAGGCGGCGCGCCTCATCGCGCCAGAATCGTAAATCGTGAATCTTGAGTCAACTCCCGCACGCGCGCCCGTACTCATCTATGACCGCATAGCGGCAAACAAACGCAGCACCTTCTTCCTGATGTTCACCTTTGTGGTGCTGACCACGGCCCTTTGCGGCGTCATCATCTTCGCCATCGGCGGAAACATCGGCCTGTTGGGCGTCGTTGGTATCGCGCTGATTGTCTACGCCATCTTTTCGTACTACGCGGCGACGAGCATCGTGCTTTCGATCTCTGGCGCGCACGAAGTGACCAAGGAGGAAGAATGGGAGTTTGTGCGCCGCGTGGAGAACCTGTGCATCGGCGCCGGGCTGCCGATGCCAAAGACCTGGGTTCTCGAAGACTCAGCTCCCAACGCTTTCGCCACCGGCCGGGATCCGAACCATGCGCACGTCGTTGTCACCAGGGGCCTGCTCGATAAGCTTGAGCCGATTGAACTTGAAGGCGTCATCTCGCATGAGCTTTCGCACATCGGGAACTACGACATTCGCCTCATGACCCTTGTCACGGTGCTGGTCGGACTCATCGCGCTCGTCAGTGACCTCTTTCTTCGCTTCACGATCTTTGGCGGCGGCCGTCGCCGCAGCAACAGCGATCGGGGCGGCAACGCACAGGTCATCCTTCTGGTTGTCGCCATCGTCGGCGCGATCCTCGCCCCGCTCGTCGCCCAGGGCATCCGCTTCGCCATCAGTCGTCGCCGCGAATACCTCGCTGATGCCAGCGGAGCCCTCCTCTGTCGAAACCCCGATGCGTTGGCCAGGGCACTGGAAAAGATCTCCGCTGATCCGGAGCCGTTGGAGGCCGCGAACAAGGCGACCGCCCACCTCTACATCTCCAACCCGCTCAAGGAACACGCCAGCTTCCTGAACAACATGTTCAACACCCACCCCCCGATT
>JBDTVB010000026.1:0-11452 GCA_040007415.1 Anaerolineaceae bacterium | reverse complement strand
CCGAACGGAAACACGGCGAACGTGATCGACGATCTGCTGGCGAAGGTAGAAAAGGCACCCTTGCCGGCACCATCCGCAGACCGCGCGGCCGGGCCCGGCGAAGTTCTGCTCGGGATCATCGAGGCGATGTACAGCAAGTTCAGCTGGCAGCGGCTGACTGGAGCGCTGGCCCAGGCCAACAAGGGGGACGGCAGCGCCATGGTGAAGCTCGCCGACCAGTATCTGCAGCGCGAATCCGACGGCTCGTATCCCAACCTGATCGAGGCGAACAGCGCAGTGAACTATGTGGACGAGGCGTGTTCGCGCGTTCCGAACGACTACATCGCGATGGCCGACCGGTTGGCGAAGACGGCGCCCCACTTCGGCGCTTCGGCCGCCAGTTCCGGTTTGACCTGCGCCTTCTGGGGCGCGAAGGCCGACCCGCTGACGGTGCCGCGTGCCGCGGGCGCGCCGCCGATTGTCGTCATCGGCACGACAAACGACCCGGCCACTCCGTATGAATGGTCGGTGGCGCTGAGCAATCAGCTGGAGTCCGGCCGGCTGGTCACGCATCGCGGCGAGGGCCACACGATCTACGCCCAGGGCGACTCGTGCATCGATGCTGCGGTGAATGCCTACCTCCTTGAGTTGACTGTGCCGAAGGCTGGACTCTCCTGCGGAACCGGCGCTCCGCCCCCGGAAACAGTGCCCGGGCAGACTCCGCGCGAAACACCGGTGCCCGGTACTGCGAGCGGCAGCAGTGGCACCCAGCCAACGGTGCGCGGCGGCGCGCCGGGTCCGCCAAACACCGGCCAGGGCCGCGATAACGGTTCCGTGGCAATCGTCGTGATCGCGCTAAGCATTGTGCTGGCGGCTGGTGTGGTGGCGGGTGGAGTGGTCATCGTTCAGCGGCGGTAGGCCCCTCAGTGGCGGAGCGTCAGGGGATGTCGCAAAGAGCTACGATGCTGCGGCGCGCGTCTGCGCGATGGAGGGTATCAATGGCCACCTGGCGAGAATTTGCAGCGGCCGAACCGGAGATGGCGAAGGACGGCCGGGACCTGTTCTATCGCGTGGGTATCGGCCTGGGATACCTGGCAACCGTGCGCAAGGATGGCGGCCCGCGCCTCCACCCGTTCTGCCCGGTGATCGCTGGGGCCGGGATCTACGGGTTCATCCTCAACCATTCGCCGAAGAAGCTGGACCTTGAGCGCGACGGCCGCTACGCCATCCACAGCTTCCCGGCGGAAGAAGTGGACGATGAGTTCTACATCACCGGGACCGCGCGCCTCGTGACCGATGAAGCGGAGTACAGCGCGGCCAAAGCTTCGTACGAAGCGAGCGGCGGCAAGACAGATGACGGCGAGACGCTGTTCGAGTTCCTGGTAGACAGCGCCATGTACGCGAAGTATGAGGCTCGCCCGAGTTGGCCGCCGGTCTACAGCAAGTGGAAAGCGCCGAAGAGAGCGAGTTAGTCCGCGGCGGCCTTCTCGAGCTCGCGCAGCTTGCGGCGCATCTCGCGGTCGGCGTTGAAGCGCTCGGTGATGTCGCGGGCGGTGGCGATGGCGCCGATCGCGACCCCGGCAGCGTCCTTAACGATGCCGAAGCTCAGCTCTACGTAGATCTTCTCGCCGTCCGCCCGCTCCGAGCGCGTGGCGAGCGATTGGCCTCGGTACTTCGTGTCTCCGGCGGCAAGGGCGCGGTCGAAGCCAGTCCAATGGGCGGCGCGGTACTGTTCGGGGATGATGATATCGAGGTTTTTGCCCACGGCTTCGGCCACAGAGTGGCCGAAGATGCGCGTAGCGGCCTCATTCCAATAGGTGATGACGCCGTCCGTGCCGGCGAAGATGACCCCGTCCGGCCCCTGATCGAGCAGCGCTGCGTGTAATTCTGATTCCAAGGCCGGCCCTCCAACTGTTCTCTGGTAGAGACAGCCTAAAGGGTTGGGCCAGGAATGGAAGTGGGGCGGCTCTACCCCGTGAGCGGCCAGCGCCGCAGTGGCGCAGGGAGCCACGCGGCGACTTTGCGGTCCAGGCCGTAGAAGCGGCCACTGGCGAGGAAGAGCAGGGCGAGCAGCGGGAGCCATTCGATCGGCCCCTCCCACGCCCAGAGTTGTCTGTCCTGGTAATGCCCCAGGTTCGCAAACCAAAGATGGAAGAGGGACCCAAAGGCAATGAGCGCACCGAGGCTGGCGAACGCCCCGCTGATCAGCATGACTCCCATCGCCAGCTCGGTGAGCACCAGCCCAACGCCGAACGGGGTGTAGAGGTCCAGCACAACTTTCTCGATCACGTCGCGGTAGAGGGGGATGGGGTGATCGCGCGTGTCGGAGTCAAGGCTGTTCCGGGCGCCGTCATAGCTAATCAGGAAGCCGGGGAAGGGGATGTAGTTGACGCTATCAAGGCCCGGGAGCTTGGCGATCCCGTTTGTCAGAAATAGGAACCCGAAGGTGACCCGCAGGATGAGGACAGCGACCGGAAAGGCCCGCAACTGCCACGATGGCAGGTCATTGATCGAGGCCAGGACATCGTTCTGCATCGCCATCTAGAGCTCCATGACCAGTAGTGTGAGTACTCGTCGGACGCCACCGGCGCCCGCTATTCCTTCGCTGACTCAGTGGCCGAGCTGCGAGAGGTCGGTGCTCTCCACTTCGCAGACAAGATCGTATGGGCCTGCCACCACATCGCAGCGAACGACGGCGGAGCCGGCCAGTTCGATGCCCGGGAGCGTCTCCTTCAACTCCTGAACCCTGGTCTGGTCAGCCTCGATCAGGACATATGCGCGGACTGTCATGGGCTCGCCTCCAACGGAATCAACGGGTTGGTGGCCCTCAACGAGGGCCGAGGTTTCACGCTCACTTGAAGGGTCGCGGCAGGGCGCCACTTTCGAGCACGGTGTGGTAGCGGCGGTGGACTTCCTCGAGCGCGTCTGCCAGGGGCAACACCCGCCGGGTGACGAGGAAGTCGTCTTCGCAAGCGAGCGGATGCCAGAAGACGCCGTCCTTGCTGACCGTTACTTCTGGCTGCAGATCGGCCGCAGTCAGCTCCAGGCCGCCCTGGGAGAATCCTCTCCTGGCGAGCGGGCGAAGAAAGTGGGCCGATGCTGGGATGCCAAGGCCGGCCACGAAGGCACGCGTCTGGTCTTCGCAGGTTTCGTTCCCGGTCACGGTGGTGCTGACGAGCACCGCAAAGCCCAGCCTCTGAAGCGTACGGATTCCGTCCACCGCGCGGTCGAAGCTGCCCTCGCCGCGAATCGGGTCATGGGCCTCTGGGCGGGGGCCATCGAGGCTCACCTGAAAGGTGACGGGTACGCCGGCCAGCGATTCAAGCGCTGCCAGCCGCGTGCCGCGAAAGAGCATGGCGTTCGTCAGGACGGTCGTCGGGAACCGTTCTGCGCTGTAACGAATGCGCTCCGGGAGATCGGGCAGGAGGAACGGCTCGCCGCCGGTCAGGAAGAGTTCGCGAATACCCCAATCGGCGGCCTCGTCAAGCAGCTGCCTAAACTGCGGCATCGGCAGGGAGCGCCGCTCGGCTCGCGGGCTGGAACGCGCGCAGCAGTAGCTGCACTGCAGGTTGCAATCGAAGTTCGTATACACCCAGAGCCGGGGAGCGAACGCGGCGGCGCAATCATTGATCAATCTGCTGCGAAGCCTAGCGCTGCGCTCACCTCAAACCATTACGAGAGACTTACAGCCCGGGCGCTGGGCTACTTCAGATCTTTGAGGAAGTCGAGCATAAGCGCGTTCACTTCCGGGGCGCGCTCCTGCTGCGTCCAGTGGGCGCAATTCTTGATGTTCTCCATGCGAATCCCGGGAATGAAGGCCGGCATGTGGGCGGCCATTTCGGGTCGCAGGATCATGTCGTTTTCGGCCGTGATCATCATGCTCGGGATGTTGAGGCCGGGACCCACGGGACCGCCCACCTCGTCGCCGTTCAGATCGGCCGCGCGGTACCAGTTGAACCCGCCAGTGAAGCCGGTGCGCGTGAACTCGGTGGCGTAGACGTCCAGCTCTTCGTCCGTGAGAAAGGTTTCGCCCGGCGGTACGCGGGTGAGGGCGCCGCTGCCGTCCCCACCGACGGTTGCGAACGTCCAGAGGTCCTGGGCGCGGGTGTACGGCATGAAGACCTTGGCGAGGTTACCGCGCACATCCGCTTCGAACTCCGCCTCAGCAACGCCGGGCTTCTGAAAGTAGCGCATGTAGAACGTCTGATCGGTGAGGCCGAAGGCGTCGCGTAGGGCGATCGTGGTGCGCACGCCCGGCGCCGGGGGGCTGTACGGCGTGTTCAGGCCGATGAGGCGCTCGACCCGATCCGGGTAGCGCAGGCCCATCTGCCAGAGCACTGCGCCGCCCCAATCGTGGCCAACGAAGACCGCTTTTTCGATGTCCAGTGCATCAAGCAGGCCAACCATATCGGCGCAGAGGATCTTCATGGTGTACTGGGCCGGGTCTGGCGGGGCATCGGTGCGGCCGTAGCCGCGCATGTCGGGAGCGATGGCGTGGAAGCCGTTGTCGCCGAGCGCCTGGAGCTGGTGACGCCACGAATACCAGAGCTCCGGCCAGCCGTGACACATGACCACCGGGAAGCCCTCGCCCGCTTCGGCAACGTGCATCGAGATGCCATTGGTCTGGATCTGCTGGTGTCGAACTTCGGCCATTGGTTGGACCCTCCGCGCTGAGTAGCGCCGATGATAGCGCGGCAGCGGCCACCGACGGTATTCGGCACGCCTTACGCCTTACGCGGCGAACTCCCATGATCGAAAGGATGCACCAGCCTGAAGACCTGACCGACCTCGAAGTGTGCGTGCTGGGGGTGCTCTGCGTGGGGCTGCCGCCCTCGCGCTCCGCAGGGAGCGACACGTTCCGCGTCGACCATGTCTGCGCCGTGGTGCACGGGCTGCACACCACGGGGCGGGCCGAAGTGAATCTCCGCGCCGACGGGGTAACGATCACGGCGGACTTCGCGGCATCGCTTCGCGCAGCCGTCGATTCATTGCAGGCGAAAGAGCTCGTGGTGCGGCAGTCACCAGGGATGCCGGCAGCCGCGGGTGGATTCGAAGCGGGGCTACAGATCGACGTTATCAACCCGGACGAACAGCCCGCGGTCCTCGATCGCTACCTCGCACAGCTCTGCATGGAGAAGCTATTCAACGTCGCCGCGGTCTATCCGTTCCTGATGGAACGTTACTCGGCCAGCGGCGAGGTCTGGCGACGGTTGCGGGAGGAAGGCTACGGGAACTGAGCGGAGTTCACGATTTGCAATTAGCGATTCACGATTCCACGCCATCCCTCCGACGACTCACGATTCCCCACCATCTACCAGGCGCTGCCGCCAACTGATGATCGCCTCAGCGGTTGCGTGTGGAGGCATGTTCGTGACATCCAGGCGGAGGGCGTTGGGGTGGTCTGTTTCGAAGCGCGGGATGTCGTCGTTCATGTGCGCCCCCTGGATGGGGTCGATCAGTTTCATGCGGGCGCGGCGGTCCTCGCTCACAATGCGCGCCACCAGTTCGGCCGTTTTGCAGCTGAGGAGCACGGGCACGTAAGTGCTCTTACGGATCTGAGCGATGGCCACAAACTCCTCCACGATGGCGTCTTCGGACGCATCTTCGCCGCGCAGGTAGTTGGTGAAGACAAACGAGAGGTGCGGCGGCGACAGGTGGACGATCGTATCGAGCACTGCCGCGCGCACCTGGCCGACCCGCGACCAAATGCCATCGGGGAGCGGCGTCACACCGTCGGGGTTGATGACGTTAAAGATCACGTTGTTGATGCTGTGGTTGTCTACCAACCGCGCACCGGTGAGCCGCGCCAGTTCCAAGCCGACGGTGTACTTGCCAACGCCAGGGTTACCGATGAGGTGGAAGACGGCTGGCGGGCGAGCGTTCATCTGCTTCTCTGGTTGGTGCGGCTCTGTTGGCCGGCTGGAAGCGGCAATCATAGTTGGCGCTGCGCGAACCGCGAAACCCGCTCAGAAGGTAAACGTTCGGGGTTGAGCAACGGAAAGATCGGGGATTAGCGATCTGGACGTAATGCGACAAGCGGCCGACATTTAGGGCAGATGAGACGGATTACGCGGCCCCGCCTGCCCGCCGGACTTTCGGTGCGAGTTGTCACGGCGAGCCTGTTCGGCGCCGGCCTGCTGATCGCGGGCGGAGCAATGCTCGGCGGCAACGATTCGAGCGCGGCGTCCTCGGCAGTCCAAGCGGGGCTCGTCCCATCGTCCGGCGGTAGTGGCAATAGCAAAGCGAGCGTGGTTGGCGGCGTTGGCGGGGCAGGCGGTGGGAGTCAGCCTGAAGCGTTCCTGACGGACGAGGGCGCGATCATCGAACCAAACGCCGCGAGCCTGCCAGAGAAGACGCGCGAGACCACAGGGCGGTTCACGATGCCGCTGAAGGCGTGGTCGGAGGTCACGGACCGGTATGGCGCACGCAATCGCGGGCCAGGGCGGATTCACGGCGGTATCGACCTTGCGCTGGACGGCTACCACCACACGGAAGTGTTTGCAGCGTGTGCCGGTACTGTTGCCAGTGCCGCCTATTCGAGCGCGTACGGCAACCACGTGATCATCAACTGCGGAGAAGGTTGGAGCACACTCTACGGCCACCTCAGCAGCACCCGCGTAACGGTTGGACAGGTGCTCAAACCGTCAGACATCCTTGGGCTTTCCGGCACTTCCGGGTTCTCGACCGGCGAGCACCTGCACTTCGAGATCCTCTGGCAGGGCACTCCGGTGAACCCGGAGGACTACCTCGATTTTCACATCGCGGCGGGGACGCCGCTTTCGAGCGGACCGCTCTACTTCCCCGGGAGCGGACTCGGCAGCGGCGCGAAGAGCAGCGACGGACCGCCCACCAGCACGCCTGACCCGGGTACGCCGACCAACACGCCCACTCCCACGAACACGCCTACGCCGACCAACACGCCCACGATCACACCCACCCCCACGAAGACGCCGACGCCCACCAAGGTGCCGCCAACGCGCACGACGGTGCCAACGCCCCTCCCAATCGTGAAGTAGCCGGACCCGCTAGCCAGCTGCCTCGGCCAGGCCGTGGATGTGGCTGGCATCGTTGAAGCCGAGGAGCGTGAGGCGGCCGCTCTTCGAAATCTGCATGCGCGTCAGCGATGTGTTTTCGACAGCGAATGACCAGGACGACTCGATCGGCATGTGCAACATCTCGGCGAGCATTGCCGCGATGGCGTTGCCGTGCGAGACGACGAGCACGGTCTGGCCGATGTGGGCCGCGGCGATGCGCCGGACCGAAGCGGCCGTCCGTTCGCGAATCTGGGCGACGCTTTCCCCGCCCGGAGCGGGCGCCCGGCAGAGGAAGAATTCGCGCATCATCTCTTTGTGCGATTCGCGTAGATCCTCACCTTTGAGGCCCTCCCACTCGCCGTAGTGCATCTCGCGCAAACCGGGATCGAGCTGGATGGGCAAGGGGCTGGCCTCATCGAGCGCGTGTTGGGCAGTCATGCGAGCGCGCGAAAGGTCGCTGGCGTAGGCAGCGTGGATCTTCTGGCCCTTGAGGCGGCGCCCCAATGCCCGCGCCTGGGCGACACCGAGCGGGGTGAGTTCGGTATCGGTGTGGCCGCAGAAGGTCTGTTCAACGTTCCCATGGGTTTGTCCGTGACGGACGAGGAGGACGGAGGTGGTCATTGTTCAATTGTACGCGGCGCGGGCGGGGCGAGTCTCCCCGTTGGGGAGTGCTGAGGCGCCGCCGGGGATCTCACCTCAACAGGTAAGCGCCGGCGCCCGCAAGGGCGAACCTCGTATCCTTGCCGATCATGACTGCCCCCATCCAGGTTTCGCGGCAGACGGCGCGGCGCTTCGTGCTCGGCAAACAGGGCCTCTGGCCGGGGCGCCGCTGGACCGGCAAGGACGGCACGCGTGCCGCGGTGACCGCCACCGAACACCTCCAGCTAGACCCGCTGGTGATCCTCGCGCGCAGCCACGACCTGATGCTCCACAGCCGGGTCGCCGGCTACCAGCCCACGCTGTTCGACGAACTGGCGTACGGGAACCGCGAGTTCTTCGATTGGGGCGGCTGGCTGGCCGTCCGCCCGATGAGCGAGTTGCCGCATTGGCGCGTGCTGATGCGGCGGAACCGGGGGCACGAAGGCTGGGCGGGCACGGAACGCGAACACCGCGGCGCGATCGAGGAGATGCGCGCCGCCCTGCGCGAACGCGAGACGGTCTCCGGGCGCGACTTCCAGGCCACCGACCGCACCGCCATCACGAACTATCGCGGCAGCAAGGACAGCTCGCTCGCGCTTTACTACCTGTGGCGCGTGGGTGAGGCGATGACGCACCACCGCGAACGCTTCGAACGCGTCTACGCGGCGACCGAGCGAGTTGCGCCGGCGGAATTGATCCGCGAATCCTCAGCGGACGAAGCCGAGCGCTTCATGGCGCTCAAGGCGGTCGCGTTCTTGGGCATCGGGCGCATCGGACCGCTCAGTCGCGCGTTCGTGCGCACGGTGACCAAAGAGGAAGAGCGCGCCCTGGAACGCTCGCTGGTGGAGTTGGGCGCTCTGGTCAGCATCGAGGTCGAAGGCTGGAAGGGTACGCACTTCGTCCTCGGCGGCGATGTCCCACTGCTCGAAGAGGTCGCACGCGGCGAAGTCCCGGCGGCCTGGACGGCGATAGGGACGACCAGCGAGCAGGAGGTAACCTTCCTCTCGCCCCTGGACCCGGTGAGCGCGCGCGGCCGGGCGAAGCCTTTGTTCGATTTCGACTACGTTTGGGAGATCTACAAGCCAGCCCACCAGATGGTCTTTGGGCGGTACACGATGCCGATCCTCTGGGGTGACCGGCTTGTCGGACGGCTCGATGCGAAGCTCGACCGCAAAACAACCACGCTCGTGGTCAACGGGATCTGGCTTGAAGACGAGGAAACGGCCAGGAGTGCGCAGTTCCGCGAGGCGCTGGCTGCTGGGATGCGGCGCATGAAGGTGTTCCTTGGGGCCAGCAGCGGGGACACGTCAGCGGTTATTGATCAGCGGCTGCGCGCAGCGATGGCGAATCGGCGAGGCACCTGGCGAGGGTAGCAGTCGCGGGCGGACAGGCGGCATCTTGACGGGCGTGATAGTCTGCGGGACAACGCAAATCGCTCTTTACCACGCAGTAGTGGGAAAGGAAGCCAAATGACGAACACAGTGGTGCCTGACCGATCGTGGTCAGAACTCGGCGACCTGAGCGACGAGGAATGCGAGCGCAAGGTGGCGGAACGGTGCAGACGCGTGGCTCAGCTCCCTGAGGGGGAGCGTGAGGCTGAGCTACACCGCATGATCGTCGCCGAGTACGACCTCGATGAGCCGCGGCTGCTGAAGTTCACCCGCTGCCGCCTGCTTGCATGGTTAGCGATGCCCTTCGAGGAGGCAAACGCCGTCGCACGGGGTTACGACGCGGTCTTCAATCAGCTCTCGGGGAGCACGGCCATGCGGCGCGCGGCCGTCGTACAGACGGTAGTGCGCGATTTCGAACCCGCCCAGATCGAAGCGCTGCACGGCATTATTCCCACCACCATCGCGGCCATCCCGGCCCTGCACCGCTCCGACACACTCGCCGCACCAGCAGCCGAACCCGCGCCAGTGGCGAAAAAGAAATCGTCCTGGCGTTTCTGGGAGCGCTAGCGTCGGAGGTAACCTCAACCGTGACTGCATCATTCGCACGATCGCTTTCGCGCTAGGCATTGTCCTTTTCTCCGGAGGAGAATCGTCGATGGCCTACTCCAGGAGCAGTTCGCCTTCGAGCAGGCCCATCACCACGTCATCCATGTAGCGGCCGTACTTGAAGACGCACTCTCGCAGCTGGCCCTCTTCGCGAAAACCAACCTTCTGATACGAACGGCGAGCGCGGCCGTTTTCGGCGAAAACGTGCAGTTCGATGCGGTGCAGATTCATCATCTCGAAACCAAAGCGGCAGATGGTGCGCATCGCGTCAGTGCCATAGCCGCCGTCCCAACGAGACTTGTCGCCGATCGTGATTGCCACCTCAGCGCTGCGGCATTCGGGCCGCTCGGCGCCGATCCAGACCTCGCCGATCAGCTTGCCATCGTCTAGCGCCTCAACGGCGAAGGTACCGGAGCTGTATTTTATCGTCGAGGCGTCTTCGCCGGAGCGCCGAATCTGGGCGTGGGAACGCGGGTAGCGCGTGCCGTGAAACTCTTGCACCTCCGGGTCATTCACCCAGGCGAACACGATCGGATCGTCCTCTGGCTCAAACGACCGGAGGCGGACCAGCTTCCCCTGCAGTGCATTCATCGGTTCGTCCCTCCAGCGCATCAGCCTACACGAATGGAGAGGCCGAGTGGCGAAACGCATTGACACCCTGGCATGGCCGGTGGCAGAGTTCGCGGATTCCCGAACAAGAGGCCAGCAGATGACGACCGCAAGTACGTTTCTTCCGCAGGCGCCCGGGGACCTGTTGGCGTAGGTTCGAGCCAACTGGACTAACTGGACTAAGTCCACTTAGTCCAGTTACGCTGGAGCGGATGACCACCATGAACATCCACGAGGCCAAAACGCACTTCTCCGAACTCGTGGCCGCCGTCGAGCGCGGCGAGGAAGTGCTGATCTCCCGCCGCGGCAAGCCAGTGGCCCGGCTCGTCAGCGCGAAGCAGCCGGAGGCGGAGCCGAGGACACGCATCTTCGGTCGATTCGCGGGCCAACCGTTCTACATGAGCCCAGACTTCGACGATCCAATGTCCGAGGCCGAATTGGCCCGGTGGCTCAGAGAGCACAACGCCGATGAGCAATCGACTGATTCGTGAGGCTGCTTCTCGATTCGAACGTCTTCTTGTGGTCCGGTTCCACGCCGAACCGCATCTCTACGCTGGCACGAGTTGCCTTGGCCGACCCAAACAACGAATTGCTGCTGAGCAGCGTGAGCCCGTGGGAAGCCGGCATCAAGATCGCCACAGGCCGCCTGGTTCTGCCTTCTGCGCTCCCGGATTTTACCCGGAACGTGCTCTCGGATCTGAAGCTTGTTGAACTCCCGGTATCCATTGCCCACGCGCTGAAGAGCGCCGAACTTCCGCTAATCCACGGCGACCCGTTCGATCGCATTCTCGTCGCGCAGGCGCTGATCGAGGGCGTGCCGATCGTCAGCAGTGACCGGCGGCTTTCCGAATACGGCGTTGCCGTCATCTGGTAGACGGCAGCTTACTCCACCCGGATCGGCTCCGGCGGCAGATGCCCGGCGAGCACCGGCGGGAGCAGGGTCGCCAGGCGCCGCGGAACGAAGACCGCATCGCTCGTCGCAGCGATTTCGGCGATGGTCCACCAACGGTGCTCGGCGATATCGGACAGTTCGGTCTCCGTCCAGCCAGCCCGGCTGATTTCGCAGCCGGAGGCACGGGCCAGCCGGTAACGCTCGTCAGCGTGAAACCATTCGCCGCGCCGTTCCGAGCCAAGCCAGACGCCGGTGTGTTCGCGCCGCCATACCCAGGGGCCAAAGACGACGTCCGTCATCCC
>JBDTVB010000025.1:0-11504 GCA_040007415.1 Anaerolineaceae bacterium | reverse complement strand
CGACTTCATATCGACGAGGATGAAGGAGATGCCCTTGTGCTTCGGCGCGTCCGGATCCGTCCGGACGAGGAGGAAGCACCAGTCTGCGTGATGCGCGCCCGTCGTCCAGATCTTCTGGCCGTTCACGACATAGTCGTCGCCGTCTCGCACGGCGCGCGTCTGGAGACTCGCAAGGTCGCTCCCTGCGCCCGGCTCGCTGTAACCCTGGCACCAGACCGTCTCACCGCTGGTGATGCGCGGCAGATGCTCCTTCTTCTGCGCTTCGCTGCCGTGAACGATCAACGTTGGGCCGATCATCCCCACATTGAACACTCGGCCCGCGTCCGGCGCGCCGGCGTAAGAAAGCTCTTCGCTGAAGACCATCTGCATGACGTGTGGCCAGGCCTGCCCGCCGTACTCTTTCGGCCACGCGGGAGCCACCCAGCCCTTCGCCGCCAGCTTCTTAAGGAATTCGATCTGCGTGGGCCAGTCTTCCTGGCTCGTCGGCCGTGCCGGGCCCGGGCCCGATGGGACGGCGCCCCGGAGGAATTCCCGCACCTCAGTGCGGAGGGCGATGTGTTCCGGTTTGAACTTGAATTCCATCTCATCCGTCCTCGGCCAGAATGAAGTAGGGGCCGCCGGACTAGTGTAAGGCACTCGAAACCGCGAGATGCGACTTCGCCCTCAGTTACGCGTCGGGTCTTCCGGAAAATATGCGAACATCGCCAGCTTTCCGGGCTGACGGCGAAGGACGTGCTGCCAGAGCCGCGTCGGTTCGGGCGCGAACAGGTCGTCCACCTCCATAGAGACCACAAACCAGCCCTCGTTGCGGATCTCGTCTTCGAGCTGCCCCGCTCCCCAGCCCGAATAGCCAAGGAACACACGCAACCGTGCTAACCTTGGCGCCGCTTCGGAGGCCGGAAGACTGAGGTCAACGAGCCCAACTCCACCGGCTAACTCCGACCAGCCGGAGCCAGGCTCATCAAGTGGTGAAGCCAGGCCCAGCACAGCAGACGGCTCGACTGGGCCACCCTTGAAGACCACAGCTGGTGCGGACGCTGCCACCGCCCAGCCCTCCAGGTGGTCCGCCACATCGATGACGAGCATCCGATTCAGGACCAATCCGAACGCGCCGTTCGAATCGTGCATTCCAATGTAGACAACGGTTCGCGCGAAGTTCGGGTCATCCAGCTTGGGGCTGGCCACCAGCAGTTTCCCGGCGACGAACTGGTCCATTCAAACGATCTTCGCAGAAGTTGCGTGGCACACAACAGTGCTACACCGGCAGTCGAAGCGCCGACGTCTTTAACGCAGACCGTAGCCGCTTGTAGTCGGGCTGCCAGCGTGCCACCTCCGCCCAGAACGCCGGGCTATGGTTGTGATGCACCAGGTGGCAGAGTTCGTGGACGATCACGCAATCGATGAGTTCCGGACGTAGCATCATCAACCGGTAGCTCAGGCGGATCACGCCATCCCGGCCGCAGCTGCCCCACGCGTGCTTCTGTCGCGAGATCACCACCCTCGTCGGCGAACGTCCGATGAGCGTGGCCCGGTGAGCCACCTGCGGGGGCAGGAGGTGGACCGCTGCTGCCCTATACCACGCGATCAGCCGCGTAACGGCCGCTTCCTCGCTCATCTCGGTCACTCGCACAACCGCTCGCCGCGCACGTGGCGCCGCCAGCTTGAAATCGGGGACCGAAGGCAGTCCGCGAACCGCCGGCACTTCTTCGCCGAGGTATGGCAAGGTTGAGCGTTGGCTGAGAGGCTCCGCCGCTGGGAGCGCAGCCACCGTTGATCGGGCGCGGGTAATCCAGCTCGCGCGCAGTGCCAGCGCCGATTCGATCTCTGCCGCTGCCGTGCGCATCGGCGCTCGAACGAGGAGGCTGCCATCGGGTTCGAGGCGGATCGCGATCGTCTTCCGGCGCGCTCGGCTGCGCTCAATCACGTACGAAACGACCTCGCCACCGATGTCTATCTGTCCCACGCGCGTTGCCACACTGCTCATCGTAAGGCTCGCTCCCCGGTCGGCGAATCGCGCTCTTTTGCGGCTCAACCCACCGCTGAGCATCCGGTTGACTCCGCACGGTCCGCCCGGCCTCGCCCGAACCCGATTGGGTCAACTCCAAAGGCGGGACCGCTCGACTGAGCTCCCTGGCAGCCGTGATTGGCTGGACCAATCAGGTTGTTGCGACTACCGCCGCACCGTAGGCTACCCAATCATCCGGTAGGTTCCCACGCGGCGCGGAGGCGATAACGAAATGTTGAAGGTCGAAGTCTCGTTCCGCGGGCTGATCGTCGTGGGGCTGGCCGTCCTTTCGCTCTGGGCACTTGTTCAACTTTGGCCCGTGGTGCTCCTCGTCATCACGGCGTTTATCTTCATGGCAGCGTTGCTCCCGTACGTGGAATGGCTCTGCCGCCGCGGCCTCCCGCGTGTTGTCGCCGTGCTTCTCATGCTTCTCGCGGTACTTTCGATCGTCGGCGGACTCCTCTCGATCGTGGTCCCGGCAGTAGTCGATGAGTTCCGAGATCTTCGGCAGAACTTACCCGAAGACGCCCGCAGGTTCGAAGCTTTCGCCGCCGACCTGGGTTTTGACACCGAAAAGTGGGATCTTGAGGAGCGTGCAAGCGATATCGATTGGACGTCGCTCGTATCTGGGCGGGCAGCTGTGGACTATGGTCAGAGGGTCGTTTTCGGCCTCGTATCCGCGTTCACTGTGCTCGTGCTGACGGCCTATCTTCTGGTGGACACTCAGAGGCTAAACGCGTTCCTCTACAGGTTTGTCCCGCCGGGACGCGAGCCGGAGGTGGAGCACTTTTTGCAGGCCTTGAACCGGGTGGTTGGCGGCTATGTGCGCGGCCAAATCATCACCTCGGCGGTCATTGCTGTCTACACCATGGCCGTGCTGTTGGTCCTTGGCGTCCCCAACGCGGTGGCTTTCGGAGTGTTAGCGGGCTTCGCCGACATCATTCCGCTCGTCGGAGCGTTCATCTCGGTTGTTCCCGCCACTCTCGCTGCGTTCCAGGAATCGCCCACGAAGGCGCTTATCGTCCTTGGTGCGTTGCTCGCCTACCAACAGTTCGAGGACCGCTTCCTCGTGCCCCGGATTTACGGCCAGACCCTGAACCTTCCGGCGCTGGTGGTGCTGATCGCCGTGCTGGCCGGCGGCGAACTGCTCGGCATTCCCGGCATCCTCCTGGCCCTGCCCGCGGCCGCGGCGGCCCGCGTCTTCCTCGATTATTACCTCGATAGCCGTACGCCTGGCGTTAGCACAATGAGCGGCCCCACGTCCCAGGTCGGCGCACCTGATACTGAAAAAGCGGAGGCCTAACCAATGACACCAGAACGCGCCGTGGGCAAATGCGCCGAGAATCATCTCGGCTCTTACGGCTACCCTACGAGGCCACCGCAGCCCTATCCGTTCTGTTCGCAGTGCGGCATCGCAATGGTCTGGGCTTGCGCCAACTGTGCGGCCGGGCTGCCCGATGACGGCGAAGAGCTCATCGCCGCCCGGTTCTGTCGACACTGCGGGCAGGGTTACTTCGCCGATCCACCCCCGGACGACGCCACGGCCTAGCCGAACGGCGAGCTCACCGCGTCCAGGCTTTCGAGCTCCCCCTCGCTCAGCCGCAGCTCCAGCGCCGGTAGTTGGTCAGCGAACTGCTCCGGCGTGTTCGCGCCGACTATCGATGCGCTGATGCCTGGCTGAGCGAGCTGCCACGCCAGTGCCACCGCGCTTGCCGTTGTCCCGCGCGCTTCGGCGATCTCACGAACGGCGTCCAGCACAGCCCAACCATCGCCGGTGAAGTACTGGCGCACAGCCGCGCTGCGTTGGCTCGCCACGCGAGGCCCATCTTTAACGTACTTGCCGGTGAGAAACCCGCCCGCCAGCGGGCTGTACGGGATCACGCCCATACTTTGCCGGATGCAGAACTGTTGGGGGCCGCCTTCGAATTCCTTCCGATGCACGAGGCTGTGGTGTGGCTGAAGGCTCTCGAAGCGAGGCAGGCCGTGCGTTTTGGAAACGTCGAGCGCCTCCTGCATACGGGCCACAGGGAAGTTCGAGACGCCGATGTGGCGAACCTTGCCTGCCCGGATCAACTCTTCGAACGCGCGCAACGTCTCCTCGATCGGCGTCGATTCGTCGAACCAGTGGCACTGGTAGAGGTCGATGTAGTCGGTCTGCAGGCGGCGGAGGCTGTCTTCAGCCGCTCGCATGACATGAGCGCGGCCCAGTCCTTCGCCGTCCGGTCCCGCCCACATCGGGCCCCGCAGCTTTGTCGCGATCACCATCGAATCGCGGTTGTCGCGCGCCTGCATCCACCTCCCGATGATCCCCTCACTCTCTCCACCGGGATGATCCTGCACCCAGTTCGAATAGATATCCGCCGTATCAATGAAGTTGCCGCCCGCTCCGGCGAACGCGTCCATCACCTCGAACGATTGCGGTTCATCGGCGGTCCAGCCGAACTGCATTGAGCCGAGGCAGAGCCGGGAGACGTGAAGACCAGTAGAGCCCAGAGTAGTCGTCTGCATCGGCACAGTTTGCGGCACCACGTGCGGCGTCGCACTTCACCCGGCTCAAAGCTTTGCGTTCGTCGCGTTTCAGTGGTTCACTCCACCCGTGTTTTCGAGCGTACTGGTAGCCAACCGCGGCGAGATTGCCGTTCGAATCGTGCGTACGCTGCGGCGGATGGGCATACGCTCCGTCGTCGTCGCCTCGATTCCCGACCGGCAGAGCCTCGCCGTCCGAAGCGCCGATGCCTCCGTGCTACTTGAGGGCTACTCGGCGGCGGAGACCTACCTTGATATTGACGCGGTGATCGCCGCCGCCCGGTCACAGGGCTGCGAAGCGATCCACCCGGGCTACGGGTTTCTGAGCGAGCGCGCGGATTTCGCAGAACGGTGTGCTGCCGAAGGGATCGCTTTTGTGGGACCGCCGCCTCACGTCCTGCGCGGCGTCGGTGACAAATCGGCAGCCCGCCAGTTGGCACAGGCGAACCAGGTGCCGGTGGTGCCCGGCTGGGACGGCGTGGATGACGACGCCACCCTGGGGCGTGAAGCCGCTCGCATCGGGTTCCCCGTCATGCTCAAGGCGCGCGGTGGCGGCGGTGGACGCGGTATGCGCGAGGTGCGCGCGCCAGGCGAGCTTCCGTCCGCCATCGAAAGCGCACGACGGGAGGCGCTGGCCGCGTTTGGCGACCCCGGACTGCTTGTCGAGAAGCTGGTCAGCCGCGCCCATCACGTCGAAATCCAGGTGCTGGCGGATGGGCACGGGAACGTCATCCACCTCGGTGAGCGCGATTGTTCTGTCCAGCGCCGCCACCAGAAGCTCATTGAGGAGTCCCCCAGTCCCGTAGTTGATGACGCGCTTCGCGCAGAACTCACCGGCGACGCCCTGCGGCTCGCGCGGGCGATCGACTACGTGAACGCGGGGACCTTCGAATTCCTCGTGGCCGCCCCGGACGCCTCCGGCAAGCGCCCGTTCTATTTCTTGGAAGTGAACCCCCGATTACAGGTAGAGCACCCGGTGACGGAACTGGTCACCGGCCTTGATTTGGTCGAACTTCAGCTCCGCGTCGCCGCCGGCGAACCGCTTCCCATGGCGCAGGAGGATGTGCGGTTTCGCGGGCATGCGATCGAGTTCCGAATCAACGCCGAGGACCCTCGTGACGGCTTCCGCCCGAGCACTGGACGCATCCGCTCGATCAGCGAAGGCACGAAGCGGTTTGATGCGGGCTTTGCGGAAGGAGACGAAATACCGTCGCAGTACGACTCGCTGCTCGCGAAAGCAGTCGTTCACGGCAGCTCCCGTGCCCACGCGCTCACCATCGCCGAACGCGACCTCGGCTACTGTGCCATCGCCGGAATTCGTACGAACGTGCAACTTCACCGCGCGATTGTCGCGTCGGACACGTTCGCTGCTGGAGACGCCACTGTCGACTGGCTCGAGGGCGTTCTGCCCACGCTCCTGGAAGCTCCGGTCGCCCCGGCAGCGGCCTGGACGGCCGCGGCCGCAACCCTCGCCGCAATGTCCGCGGGACCCAGCGGTACGCCTTTTGGCTCCGCTACCTGGATTGGCGCCGGCGCGGCAACCATCTGGCTAAGCAACGGCGAAGAGACGCGCCGGTTGGAAATAGCTGGCGCCGCCCCGCGTGGCGGGAGCGTCCACGGGTTGGCCGCCGGTACCGTCTACCGCCTTACGTCCCATGGCGCCGCGCAGTTCACTGTTCAGGTCGGAGACCCCGCCGCAGAACTCGTGGTCAACACCCGCCGCGTGGCCCACGGCGATCTCCAGGTGTATGAGACGGGGCCAGGTGCCCACCAGATGTGGCCGTTCACACTGATGCCGCCCCCAGCTCTTCCTCGGCGCGCACAGGCTGCTACCGCCGGGCCGACCGTGGTCGTCGCTCCCCTCGCCGGGACGATCGCGTCCGTCCAAGTTTCCGTGGGCGACGTCGTCGAGCCAGGTCAGGCCCTCGTTCTGCTGGAGGCCATGAAGATGGAACACCGCGTTACAGCGCCGTCTGCGGGCGCCGTCAAAGCGGTAAACGTCGCAGACCGGGACGTGGTTCGTGAGGGCGACGTGCTGGTCGAGCTGGCTTAGGAGAGGAGCCTACAGCCCCTTCCACGCTTCGATCCGCTTCAGCCCCTCTTCCATGCGGTCGTCGGGCGTGGTTACGGAGAGCCGGATGTAACCTTCGCCGTTCAATCCATAGCCCCGGCCAGGCGTCACCACCACCGAGCAGTCTTCGATCAGCCGTGCCGCGTAGTCAGCGCTGGTCACGCCTTCGGGCAGCTTCGCCCACACATAGAGCGAGGCTTTCGGAAGATCGACTTCGAGGCCTGTCTTACGGAGCACTTCCACCATGCGGTCTCGCCGCCGCTTATAGATGGCGTTGTGCTCATCAATGCAATCCTGTGGGCCGTAGACGGCCTCGATCGCCATCCGCTGGATCGCCTGCGGGATACCGCTATCGATGTTCGATTTCACCCGCATCAGCGCGTCAACCATCTGCGCGTTACCAACCACCATGCCGATCCGCCAGCCCGTCATGTTGTAGATCTTCGACCAGCTGTTGAACTCCACGGCCACATCCCGCGCGCCCGGCACCTGGAAGATCGACATCGGCTTGTAGCCATCGTAAGCCACGTCGCAGTACGGATTATCGTGCATGATCGCTACGTCGTACCGCTTCGCCCAGGAGACGGCGCGTTCGAAGAAATCGAGATCCGCGACGGCACCCGTGGGGTTGTTGGGGTAGTTCAACCAGATCATCTTGGCTTTGGTCGCGACGTCCGCTGGGATCTTGTCGAAGTCCGGCTTCCAGCCGCCCTCGCGCGTACACGGAATCTTGTAGCTCTCGCCGCCCGCGAACATGGTGCCCACTTCGTACACGGGGTAGCCGGGGTCGGGCACCAGCGCGATGTCGCCCGGGTCGATGAAGCAGAGCGCCATGTGGCCAATGCCCTCCTTCGAACCGATCAGCGGCAGCGTTTCCTTCTGCGGGTCGAACTTCACTTCGAACCGCCGCTCATACCAATCAGCGATCGACTGGCGGAGCTCCGGTAGCCCCTCCGATTCAGGATAGCGATGGTTTGCCGGCTCGTCGGCAGCCTTGTGGAGCGCCGCCAGGATGTGGGGTGGAGTTGCCAGGTCCGGGTCGCCAATTGCGAAGGTAACCACATCGTGGCCCTGCGCTCGTTTGGCGGTGATCTTCTTCGAAATCTCAGCAAAAAGGTACGGCGGGAGGGACTCGACGCGCTTGGCGAGCTGCATGGCTACATCCTGGTGGGTTAGTTCTGGTGGTGCTGTTGCCGGAAACGGCGGTGGGTGCGGATTGTCTCCACCCCCATGGGCACGATGCTAATCGTACCATCAACCTCCAGCACCGCCATTCTCACGTCTTCCAGTTTCTCAATGCCGTGCTCGCGAATCGCCTGCTCGAGCTCGTCCATGTCGATCTGCTCCTCGGCGATCGCTTTCGCGATCACTTTTCCGCCGGAGACCAATATGGCTGGTTGACCCTCCACCGCCCGTCGCAAACCGGGTATCCGGTCGCGGGATCGGGCCACGACTATGTTCGCTCCGAGCAGTACGCCCGCTGAGATCAGCCCGCCCAGGAGCGACGTGTCCGGCCCCACCATCGCATTCTGGACCGCGTTCGCGATGAGCAGGATGACCACGAGGTCGAACGGCGCCATCTGCCCTATCTGGCGTTTGCCCGTCAGCCGCAACCCCACGAGAAGCGCGCCATACACGACCGCGCTCCGCAGCACTATCTCCCACCAGTCTGTCCCGAGGTCGAACAATCAGCGCGTCTCCCACGTGATCAGCATCTCACGGCTGGGAAGCCGCCAGCGAGGGACAAACCCCTCGGCGGATTGAGCATAGAGCTCGTCGAAATGTTGGCGCACCTTTTCGGCAGCTCCCGATACTTCGTTCCCAGCCGCCACCTCGACGGCCAGCTTGACCGCGTCATCGACCGTCGGCGGGCGCATCCGCGCCGTGCGGAATTCGTCCGGGAGCACACGAATCTCTGGCAGCACTCCCATGTCCCAGAGCACGGGCAACAGTTCGCGGTGCGTCGGCGCGAGGGCCTGCGTTTCGCCGTGAACGAGTAGGAAAACGCGCGCGGCGTCGTTCGGTGGCGGCACGCTCCAGACGCTGATGATCACGCGTTTTCGCGCGGCGGCCGTAAGTGCTGCCAGGAACGGCACGATGTCACTCACGAAGTAGGTGACGTTGGCGACCAGCACAACATCGCCCTCAAGGCCTTTCGCCCCGCCCGGCCAGTCGGCGTCGATGCACGCTGCGTTTGTGATTCCGGCTTCCGCGGCGGAAGCGTCGAACTCCTTCCGCATGGCGCCGGAGGGCTCCACGTTGACCACCCTCGCGCACTGGAGTGCGATCGGAAGGCTCACGCGGCCCGCCCCACCGCCTACGTCCACCACCACGTCGTCCGGCCCAACAAGGGCTGCAACCGCCGCCGTGTTCGACTCAAGTTTCCGCCGTGGGTCAAGCCGGAACATCGCTGCGCGCGATGCCCAGCGGTCGCTGCGGGGCGCGCTTACGCGAGCGGCTTGTTGATGGGCAGCGAGAACACAAGCGGCATACGCTTCGGCGGCGGTGGGCATGCGAGGCTACTCCAGGCGCGCGATCCACTCCCAAGTGCGCTTGCGGAGGTTACTTCGTCCGCTCGCTGATTGCGAACCTACCCTCTACGCGAGCCTTCAGCCCTCAAGCCACTCGCCGTCCATCACACGCGTCGCCGGGCCGGTCATGAACACCGACCCCACGCCGTCCCACTCGAGCGTAAGGTCGCCCCCGGGCAGCGAGTCAATGATCCTGTCGCCGGTGAAGCCGCGAAGCCGCGAAGCAGCGCACACGGCGGTGGCGCTGGTGCCCGAAGCGAGGGTGATCCCCGAACCGCGCTCCCAAACGCGGTGCTTCACGTGGCCGCGGTCCAGCACTTGCACAACCTGGAAATTCGTTCGGCGAGGGAACAGCGGGTGGTTCTCCACCAGCGGCCCGATGCGTTCAAGCGGGAACCCCGCTGGATCCGAGTCGGTGTAGTGAATCGCATGGGGATTGCCGACTGAGACCAGCGTCAGCTTGAGTTCGACGCCGTCAACCGTCAGCGGAAGATCAATTATTGGTCCGGTACCTTCGACGTTCGCCGGCAGTGCCGTCGGGTCGAAGCTCGGCGGTCCCATGTCCACCCGCGCACCGACGATTACGCCACCCTCGCGGAAGAGCTGCAGCGTCTTGATTCCAGCGAGCGTTTCAACGGTCACGAACTCCTTGCCGTCCGAGACGAGGCCCTCTTCGACAGCGAACTTGGCGACGCAGCGGATGCCGTTGCCGCACATCTCCGCTTCGGAGCCGTCAGCGTTGAACATCCGCATCTTCATATCGGCGACGCTCGAAGGGAGCGCGAGGATCAGCCCGTCGCTGCCGATGCCGAAATGGCGTTCACTTACGCGCCGGGAGATATCCGGCCAGTCCATCTCGCGCTCAGGAATGACGTAGATGTAGTCGTTGCCGAGCCCGTGCATTTTGGTAACACGCATACCTCAAGTGTAGCAGGGAGAAATCGCGACTCGCGACGGGCATGGGCCAAAGCTACCGGCTGGTAGCGCCGAAGAGCCCGGCGAGGCTGGTCATCGGTCCGCCGCCCTCGGCCCATGCCTCGCCCGCCTCCCCGTATAATCGGCTCGTGCCCAAAACCGCCGGTAAGCCTCGCCTCGTCATCCTTGACTCCCACGGCATCCTCTTTCGTGCTTTCTTCGCGCTTGGCTCCGTGCCCAACCCGCTGGTCAGCTCCAGGGGTGAGCCCACGTATGCGACCTACGGCTATGCAGAATCGCTCCTCCGCGTCCTGGAGGTGCTGGAGCCGACCCATATCGTCGCTGCCTGGGATATGGGCGGGAAGACCTTCCGGCACGAAGCAAGCGAAGCCTACAAGGCGACTCGCCGTCCCACGCCGCCGGATCTCCTCCCCCAGATGGCGCGCGTCCGCGAGATGCTCGAAACGTTCAACATCCCGATCTTCGAGATGGCCGGCTTCGAGGCAGACGACCTCGCCGGCACACTCGCGAATCGCGCCGCCGAGCAGGGCGTCGAGACCTGGATCGTCACCCTCGATACGGACCTCGTGCAGCTGATCGGCCCGAACATCAACCTCTTCATGTTCCGGCCGTACCAGCGTGATGTAGTGATGTACGACGAGGC
The DNA here is from genome assembly GCA_040007415.1 of Anaerolineaceae bacterium. Taxonomy (GTDB): domain Bacteria; phylum Chloroflexota; class Dehalococcoidia; order Tepidiformales; family Tepidiformaceae; genus PNKC01. The sequence continues at coordinate 792 of JBDTVB010000025.1, read as the reverse complement.
CAAAGCGACCGAACGCTACGGCTTCAGCCCGATTTTCATGATCGACTACAAGGCCCTCAAGGGTGACACGAGCGACAACGTCGAAGGCATCAAGGGCATCGGCGAGAAGACTGCGACCGACCTCATCCGCCAGTTCGGCGGTGTCCCCGCCATCTACGAGAACATCGAGCTGACCAGGGGCGCCGTCAAACAGAAGCTGCTCGATGGTCGCGAACGGGCGTTCGAGAACCTCGGGCTCGTCACCATCCACACCGACTTGCCCGTCCAATTCAACCTCGATGACTGCCGCGTGAAGGACTACGACCGCAACAAGGTCATGGACCTGTTCCGGGAACTCGAGTTCCGCAGCCTGATCGCCCGGCTTCCCGAATCGATCGGTGGGGCGGCCTCCGCGCCAGCGGAGCCTGAGCAACCGGCGTTGGCCGTGGACTACACCACCGTGACCGACGAAGCGGCCCTCGAATCGCTGACCAGGGCGCTGCAGGGCGCGGGGGCATTTGGGTTCACGGTGCTCTCTACCGCGGGTGATACTTCGTCGCCGATGCTGCTAGGCCTCGGCTTCTCTACGGCCCCCGGACGGGCCTGGTATGTCCCAGTTGGCCACGCCCCGCGCCTCGATGCAGAAACCCCGCAGCTCAAGTTCGAAATCGTCCGCGACACCCTCGGGTCGCTGCTCTCCGATGCCTCACTGCGTGTTACCACGTACGGCACCAAGTACCTCATGCACCAGTTGGAGGCCTGCGGCATGCGACTAGACGGCGACGAGTTCGACGTCTCCATCGGCGCATTCCT
>JBDTVB010000024.1:0-11675 GCA_040007415.1 Anaerolineaceae bacterium | reverse complement strand
AGGCGATCCGGTGACCATCGTGCCCGCGCTCAACCCTGATGTCGCAGTGATTCACGCACACCAGGCAGACATCTATGGTAACGCGCGAGTGTTCGGCACTGGTATCTCGGATGTTGAGTCGGCGCTCGCATCGAAAAAGGTGATCATCTCGGCGGAAGAGATCGTTGACACCGATGAAATCAGGCGCAATCCGGGCGCGACCAGCATTCCCTACTACGCCGTGGACGCCGTGGTGCATTCTGCGTTCGGCAGCTATCCCGGGACCTGTCCCGGGTATTACGGCTCCGATCCCGAAGGCGTTTTCGAAGTGTTCCGGGCCGTGATGGGCGATGGGATTCCGGCGTACATCGAAAAGTGGGTGTCACCCTTCGCAACCTTCGAAGAGATGCTTGAACAGCGGGTAGGCCGCGCGAAGCTGGACGCCATGCGCGCCCACGAAGTGGTGAAAGAGGGATACAGCGCATGACCAGGGGAGAGGCCTTCTCCGAGCGCGAAGTCGCCATGTGCCTCGTCGCGAGGCTGATAGAAGACGGGCGCACCTACTGGGCCGCGGGAGGCGGTACGCCGCTCTACTCCGTCCTCCTCGGCAAGAAGCTGTACGCGCCGGATGCGCAATATGTTACCGAAGACGGCGTCATTGCTCCTGAACCGCTGCTGCCCTTCGAACCAATGATGACGATGGTGGCTTCCCGCGCCGTCCATCGCGCCCTTGCCTGGGGGACCATGAATTCGGCAGGTATCCACGCCCAGCTTGGGTATATGGACTACGGCGTCCTGAATACACTGCAAGTGGATCAACACGGCAACATCAATTCCACTTTTCTTGGGGAGTACGGCGGTGCAGGGCGAAGATTCGGCGGTCCGGGCGGCGCCGATACCATCGCGGCCTGTTGTTGGCGCACCATCCTGATCACGGACCAGGATCGCCGGAAGTTCGTCCGGGAAGTGGACTTCGTCTCTTCTCCCGGCTTCCTGGATGGTTCTCCCGGCGCCCGCGAACGTGCGGGGCTGCCACGGGACACCGGCCCCTGGCGGGTCATCACCCCATGGGCGATGTACGACTACGCACCCCGCCGGTTACGGCTGATAGCGCGCGTTCCCTGGGTCTCGACCAATGAAGTTCTAGCGGAATGTGAATGGAAGCCGCTCGTTGCGGAGGACGTGGTCGTCTTGGAACCGCCAACGGCGGAGGAGCTTGAGATCCTGCGCACGGAATTGGACGTTCGCGGGCAAACCACTGACGCCGCGGGCAACTGGATCACTTGGGACGGCGAAAAGTACGTGCGCCAGACTTGAGCGATTGCTGCGCCGCGACCCGCCTTGAGCAATCTCGTCGAGGCGAGGACCCCAGTACGCCGCTCCCTCAGTCCAAGCCGAACGGAGGGAATTCGTCCCGGAAGATCTGGACCTACCAGACCGCAGACGGCACTTGGTGCACCCCTCAATGGTGAAGGCGATACTTTTCTCCCCGGCTTCGCGGACGTGATACCGTACTCGCATTCGAGAGCGGCGGGGATTGCCGTGGAACTGATTCAGCTTCGGGAACCAACCGATTTCGGCGAGGTGAACTACCCGGCCGCCCTCGTCAACGTGACGAACGTCTGCAACCTCTCGTGCACCCACTGTTTCGTCTTTCGGGCCGATAACCCGAACAAGCCCCAGGACAAGATGGATGACGCCACCATGCTCCACCAGCTGGAGGTGCTGCGGGACCGGCATCACATCAGGTCGATGCTGTTCATGGGCGGCGAACCAATGATCCGCAAGAATCTCGTGCTGCAGGCAATGCCGCTGTTCGAGAGTTCGTCCATTGTGACCAACGGCACGTATGGCATCCCCTCGGTCCCGGGCCACCTCGTGAGCGTTTCGCTCGATGGCCCCGAAGAGCTGAGCGATGCTATCCGCGGCGCGGGCGTCTTCCAGAAGGTGAAGAAGGCCGTCTTCGAACGTGACCCAGGGGATGGCACCACGGTCATGCTCCAGATGACGGTGACGAAGCAGAATGCGCGTGGAATCGAAGAGTTCGTGGAGACCGTGAAGGATTGGCCTATCAGCGGCGTCGCCTTCACCTTCTACGTCCCCACGGAAGACGACCAGACCAACCTCGGGTGGCACGACCTGTGGGAACGGGACGAAGTGGTGAAACGGGTGATAGCAGTGAAGCGCGCCTACCCAGAACTGGTGAAATCCAACATCGGGGCGCTCGAACTCATGCTCTCGGAGAACTGCCTGGAAGTGACCGGCGAGCGCGGCGAAACCTGTGGTTTGCGGCGCATGCTGCCGCTCTACATGGGCGAGGGCGGCAACTTCGAACGCACCTTCTGCTGCTACGGCAACGATGTCGACTGCACCCGCTGCGGCGCCTACGCCGTGTTCAACGGCCACTGGCACCGCGAGCACGGTACCACTGACGACGAATAACGCCGGACGACACGTCCGAGCCCTCAACGGCTACAGGCATGCGCAGGCAGTCACCGGGCACGGACGAGGCATAGGCGTATGCCCGCAGACCGATCGAAGCGGAAGGGTACATCAACATAGTTTCCATGCGGTCAAAGCCTGAGTCGCCTTTCACCAACTTGCCTCGGGACCCCGTCCTGATACAGGGCGGAATGGGCGTTGGCGTCTCGAACTGGAAGCTGGCGCGCGCCGTAGCCACGGCGGGACAGAACCTTCAGACGCCTGTGCTCGGAGTTGTCTCCGGGATGGGCCTTCCCGTGATGCTGGTGGACCGGCTCCAGGCCGGCGATGAAGACGCGGTGCGGGCGCTCAAGGCGTTTCACCCGCAGATCGCACGGGAGATCATGGATGACTACCCGTTGCAGGCCGCTTCAGGGTCGGTCGGGCCTCGCAAGCTGCCACCCAAGCCTGAAGTCCTGGTGACCGGCACTGAAGCGATCAGGGACAAGATGACCAGGCTTGCGGTGGCGTCCGCTTTTGTTGAAGTCTGGCTTGCGAAAGAGGGCCACGCCGGCCCGATCGGGATCAACGTGTTAGAGAAGGTGCAGGTGATGCATCTGCCGGTGTTGCTCGGGGCGATGATGGCCGATGTGGACTACGTTCTGGTGGGCGCAGGCATCCCACGCCAGATCCCCGCCGTGCTCAGTAGCTACGCCCATAACCTCCCAGCGTGCTACCGCCTCGACGTGATTGGGTCGCCCGAAAGACACGTGATGACGCTTGATCCTCGAACGTTCGTCTCGACGGGAACCAGTCTCAAGCGCCCAAAATTCCTGCTTATAGCATCGCACCACGCTCTCGCCATGCGGTTGGCGGCGACGGTGGCGGTCGATGGGTTCGTGATGGAGGGCCCGGCCGCAGGGGGACACAACGCGCCGGCCCGCGGCAAGACACTCGCCGCCGACGGGCAGCCGGTCTATGGCGATCGCGACAAACCGGACCTTGCGAAGCTTGTGGACCTCGGGAAGCCGTTCTGGCTTGCGGGCTCTCGGGCAAGCGCCGAGGCCCTCGAGGAGGCGCAGGGGCTGGGTGCGGCTGGAATCCAGGTCGGGTCGGCCTTTGCACTCTGCGACGAATCAGGACTGCTTGATCACATCAAGCGGGACCTGAGAGGGCGTATTGCCACCGGCGCCCTGGAAGTCAGAACGAGCGTCACCGCTTCGCCTTCGGGATTCCCGTTCCAGGTCGTCCAACTCACTGGCACTTTGTCGGAACGAAGCGTCTACGTGAGCCGCGAACGGGTTTGCAACCTCGGCCACCTCAGTGAGGCATACCAGAAGGATGAGCAGGATGGCGGCGGCATCGGGTTCCGGTGCCCGGGTGAACCGATCGATGCGTTCGTCAGGAAGGGCGGGAACAGGGCGGATGCGGATGCCAAGCTGTGTCTCTGCAACGGTCTCGGGGCGGCGGTCGGGCATGGACGGCCGACGAGGCGCGGCACGGAGCCCGTCGTGCTCACCCTCGGGAAGGACCTGGCGTTCTACGATCGCATCGCTTGCCGACCGGATGGTAGCTACACGGCAGAAGACGTTGTTCGTTCCATCCTGCGGCTGCCACGGAACGAGCCCGGGCAAGCGGCGCCAGCGTAGTGGGATCGAAGAGTCTCTTACGGTATTGAGTGTGCGCCGTGCGAGCTGCTTTGGCGGGGTTCGCTTTAACGGTCGCAGTCCAAGCTGCTCTCGGTCCAGCGCCTGGGTCTGGCTCTTCTCGTCCACGCTGAAGACGACTGCCGTCTCTGGCGGGTCGAGGTAGAGCGACACGGCGGCTGCAAGCTCGGCGAGAGAATCGGGGCCGGTCGACACCTCGAGGGCCTCCTCGCGGTGTCCGTCCGGGCAACAATGCGCGGACGTCCTGAGTTAAGATTTCCGGCCATGGAACTCCCCATTCGTCGCGAACCTGATACTGGCCGCGAAGTATTGGGCGAAACGATGCTCAAGCGCACCGCGTTTGGCAATGTCCAGCGGGACACATTCTGTAGCACCAGGGATCCACGGGCCCGCCCTTCATGAAGGTATCCGACGCCCTCAAGGCGGAAGGCATCGCCCTCCTTTGCTCTGGGCTTTCGAGCTTGAAGGCGGCGGGTCGACTGACGGGACAAGAGTGAGGTACCACCCTGTCCATGCCGGTCCCCTGGCGAGTGACAGACGTGATTGACGAAGTGATATGCCAAGACTACGTTTGGCCGTGCTTGGGCACGAAAGACCACGCGGAGGGTGAACGAAGTGAGTTTGAGCCGAGAGACACTGCTCGACATCCACCGCCGGATGGTGCGTATCCGGGTCTTCGAAGAAGAGGCGGGCAAACTCATGGAATCCGGCAAGGTGCCAGGAGCGTTGCACCTGTACGTCGGCGAGGAAGCGGTGGCGGCGGGCGTGATGACCCACCTTCGCGACCAGGACCAGATCACGAGCACGCACCGGGGCCATGGTCACCTCGTTGCGAAGGGCGGGGACTTGAAGAAGATGTACGCCGAACTCTTTGGGCGGGTGACGGGCTATTGCAAAGGCAAAGGCGGGAGCATGCACATCTCCGACCTCGACCTCGGCATGCTGGGTGCGAACGGAATCGTTGGGGCCGGGCCGGTGATCGCGATAGGAGCAGCGTTTTCGAACAAGTTCCGCAAGACCGACAACGTCACGGTCTGCTTCTTCGGGGACGGGGCGAGCAACGAAGGGACGTTCCACGAGGCGGCAAACATGGCCGCCCTGTACAAGTTGCCACTGGTCTTCGTCTGTGAAAACAACGGCTTCGGCGAATTCACCAGCCAGGAGCGGCACCAGGCGGTACACGACATCGCGGACAGGGCCGCCGGCTATGGGATGCCCGGTGTGATCGTTGATGGGATGGACGCTATCGCGGTGTACGAGGCGGCCGGCGAGGCGATCGCGCGCGCGCGCCGCGGCCTTGGACCCACGCTCTTGGAGTGCAAGACATACCGATTCTTCGATCACGTCGGCATTCGCGGAATGGGCGTCATCTATCGCGACGACAGTGAAGTGATCGAATGGCGAAAGCGTGACCCAATCGGATTGTTGGAGGCCCAACTTGCCGAACAGGGCATCCTGTCGGCGGAGGCGGCAACTTCCGTCCGGGACGGCGCCCTTGCGGAGGTGCAGGAAGCAATCGTTTTCGCTGAGGCGAGCCCCTTCCCTCCGCCCGAAGCGTTAATGGAAGACATCTACACGACGGCGGGCTTGTAAGGAGAGCAAAATGACCGCAAGTGAAGCCACCACGCCCCGTCAACTCACCTACGTCGCGGCGGTAGGAGAGGCATTCGCGCAGCTCATGCGCGAAGACCAAACGGTCTTCATTTGTGGCGAAGATGTTGGTCTTTACGGAAGCGTCTTTGGGGTGACGCGCGGCTTGCTCGCCGAGTTCGGCCCAGACCGAGTCGTTGATACCCCGATTTCCGAATCCGGAATCATGGGAATGGGACTGGGCGCGGCGGCAACTGGTTTGCGACCAATTGTCGACATAATGTTCATGGACTTCATGGGCGTCTGTATGGATGAAGTTGTGAACCAGGTCGCGAAGATGAAATACATGTTCGGAGGGAAGGCAAGGCTTCCTCTGACGATTCACACGATGGCCGGCGCCGGGACGAGCATGGCGGCACAACACAGCCAGAGCCTGGAGGCGTGGTTTTGCCACGTCCCCGGCCTAAAGGTGGTGATGCCCAGTGGGCCGTATGAAGCGAAGGGATTGATGGTCGCCGCCGTTCGCGATGATAACCCGGTGCTGGTGATCAACACGAAAACGCTGCTCGGGATGCGGTCAGAAGTGCCAGAAGCCCTGTACGAGATCCCACTGGGGAAGGCGAACATCGTCAGGCCCGGTACAAACTTCACGATTGTCGCTATCGGCCGGATGGTGGGGGAAAGCCTCAAGGCTGCTGAGCAACTCGTTGATGACGGTCTCGATGTCGAAGTAATCGACCCTCGCACGCTCCAGCCGTTTGACACCGAGACTGTGGTCGCGTCGGTCCGTAAGACCCATCGCGCGCTCATAGCCCACGAAGCGGTCCGCTTCGGAGGGATTGGCGCCGAGTTCGCGGCGCAAATCCAGGAGGAAGCGTTTGACTACCTGGACGCCCCGGTTGGCCGCGTGGGAGCGCCATTTTCGCCCGTGCCATTTAGCCCTGCGTTAGAAAAGGAGTACGTCCCAAACGCTGACCGTATCGTGGCGGAGGTCCGGCGTATCCTTGGCAACCGGGTTTAGCATGCCTGGCACCGTCGGACTCGTCGTCAACCCGGCCTCGGGTAAGGACATCCGTCGGCTGGTGGCTCATGCGTCGGTGTTCGACAACGGAGAAAAGCGGAGCATCATCCGACGCGCAATCCTCGGGGCGAATGCCGTCGGCGTCGAACGATTTGTCTACCTTCCTGATTCACATGGCATCGTCGAATCCGCGCTCGAAGACCTCGACGTCAATGCTGAGTTTGTGGCGCTCGATTCGCCCCAAACCGGCACGGCGCTCGACACCACGAGAATTGCCAGCCAGATGCGTGACCGGGAGATCGATACGGTGATCATCCTTGGGGGAGACGGCACCAATCGCGCGTTTACGCTCGGCTGGCGCGATGCGCCGATCGTGGCGGTCTCGACCGGGACCAACAACGTTTTCCCACAGATGGTCGAAGGGACCGTCGCGGGAGCGGCAGCCGGCCTCGTTGCATCCGGGGCCATTCTCTTGAAGGACGCGAGCCGGCAGGTGAAGGTAGTGCACGTTGAGATCGAGGACGAACGCGACGACCTCGCGCTAATCGACGCTGTCCTTCTGGATGAGCTGTTCGTCGGATCGAAGGCGGTCTGGGATGTGCGGCGCTTACGGACGCTTGTTCTTTCCCGCGCCGAACCGGGAGTCGTTGGTATGTCGGCGATCGGCGGTTTGATCTGCCCGGTGCCGGAATCCGTGGACGGTGGCCTCTGGGTGGAGGTTGGCGCCGGCGGCGCTAATGTGCTGGCACCGATCGCGCCCGGCCTCTACGTGCCGGTGGTTGTCCGCGCGGCCCGGCCGCTCCAACTGAACCAAGTCGTCGAGGTCCGTGGTCCCGGGATTCTTGCGCTCGATGGTGAGCGTGAACGTCGCCTCGCGCCGTCTCAGGTTGCGCGATTGTCGGTTCGTCGAGACGGACCACGAGTGATAGACATGGCGCTCACATTGACGCTGGCCGCTTGTCGCGGGGTCTTTCGGACCGAGGGGGCAGCTGCGAGTGGCGACTGAGATCCTGCTCGTCAAGGCCGGGATGACGATGACCGAGGGCGCCGTCGCGGAGTGGCATGTCCTCGATGGCGGCGAAGTCCGGGGCGGAGGGCTTCTCTACCGTATGGAAACGGAGAAGATCGAACTCGAGGTCGAAGCCGAGGCATCAGGAATCGTGCGCCATGCCGTGCGAGCGGGGATCAAGGTAGCTCCGGGCCAGCTTATCGGCTTCATCTTGGCACCCGGCGAGCCGCTTCCTTCTGGGTTCGTACCGCCGCCGCCATCAACCGCTTCCGGGACCCGGGACGCGGTTGGTCCCTCGTTGAAGATGGCGTCGAGCGGTGCGGTTCTTCCATCGTCGCCGCTGGCGCGGCGGCTCGCGAAAGAAGCCGGCATCGATCTCGGGTTGATCTCCGGGAGCGGACCAAGCGGTCGGATCACGGAGGCCGACGTACTCCGATTTCAGTCTGCTCCGCCCCAGGCGTCGAAGGCCATTCGCGCCTCTGCCCAGCCTCGGGAGATCTTGGCCTCGCCTCTCGCTCGCAAGCTTGCGGAACGGCTACAAGTGGACCTTTCGGGAGTGCGCGGGACCGGGCCCGGCGGTCGCATCACACAGGAAGATGTTGAGGCCGCCAACGTTCGGCCAACCCAGATTGAGGACATCTCGGCAGAAGCCAAACGACTTGCGCCCAGCCCCCAGCGGGCGGGGGACCGCATTCCGGTGCGCGGGATGCGAAAGGTCATCGGCGAACGCATGCGCGCCAGCCTCCAAGACATGGCACAGCTGACGATGGCCATGGACGTGGCGATGGACGAATGCGTGAAGCTGCGGGCCCAGCTTATTGACGAATGGGCAGCGGAAGGTGTTCGCCCGTCGTACACCGACTTTGTACTCAAGGCCGTTAGCAAGGCGTTACGCCGGCATCCACTGCTCAACTCCACGATGCATGAGACGGAGATCGAGTTGCTGAACGATGTCAATCTCGGCATGGCCGTCGCCGTGATTGATGGGTTGCTCGTGCCCGTCATCCGCAACGCGGACCGTTTGACGCTGAAGGCCATCGCCGTGGAATCGTCGCGCCTCGCCGAGGCCGCGCGGACCGGATCACTCAGTCTAGATGAGATGGCAGAAGGGACTTTCTCAGTGACGGCCCTGGGGATGGTGGGCATCGACTTCTTCACACCGGTGGTCAACCCGCCGAACGTGGCCATCCTGGGCGTTGGGCGCATCCGCGATGCTGTGGCGTGGGAGGGCGAGCGGCCCATGAAGCGCCAGGTTATGACGCTGAGCCTGACGATCGACCACCGCGTCGTCGACGGGGTACCCGGGGCGGCGTTCCTGGGGACCGTCCGGGAACGCCTCGAAGCGCCATATCGGCTACTTGTCTGATGCCAGACTTCGATGTCGTCGTTATCGGCGGCGGGCCAGCCGGATACTCCGCGGCGTTACGGGCGGCGGAGCTCGGGTCGCGCGTTGCAATGATCGAATCGGAGAAACCCGGTGGCGCCTGCGTCCACCACGCCTGTATCCCAACCGAGATTCTGTTGGACGCGGCGCTCAAACATGTTGAGGCGCGAGAACTCGCCATATTTGGCGTTTTCGATGTGGGAGAGCGGTTCAACTTCGCCCGGGCTGCGGCGCGCAAGGACGCTCTCGTGAAGCAGATGGCGGAGGGTATCCGGTCTGCTCTTCGAATGCACGATGTCGCGCTCATCGAAGGCCGCGCCGCATTCGTATCGGACAAGGCGGTGTCAGTCGCAGGCAGAGGCGGTAGCCGAGAAGTCTCGGCGGAGGCGTTCGTGATCGCCACCGGGACTCGCTGGGAGCCGCCCCAGATCCCCGGAATCGGGCCGGAGCGCATCCTGACGACAGATGCCGTTCAAGCACTCCCTTCTGCTCCCGGCTCGGTGCTCGTTCTCGCCGGCGGACCTGGTGAGGTGGATTTCGGGTTCGAATACGCGACTCTGTTGGCCGTGGCCGGCGCAGAAGTCACCCTGGTTACCCCGCACCCTCGTCTGCTGCCCGCTCTTGACGCGACGTTGCTGGGAGCGGCACGCGCGGCCCTCACGGACATGGGAGTGAAAGTCATCGAGGCGGTGGCAGACATTCGCGCCGACGGCGACAAGGTCGCTGTCAAAGGGATGGGCGGAACCTCAATCGTGCCCGCGGAGATCGTTGTCGCCGCGGACGTGCGGCGGCCGTATTTTGAGACGCTGAACTTATCCGCCGCGGGCGTCCAGTCGAACGGAGAAATCATCGTGGACGGCGGCTGCCGGACGAATGTTCCGAATATCTTCGCCGCGGGAGATGTCACTCGTGGGCTGATGCTCTCTGGAGCGGCAATCCACATGGGGGAGGTGGCAGGGTCGAATGCCAGTGGCGAAGCGGTGACGACACGGCTTTCGGGCCTCCCGCGAGTGATCCGCGGGCTGCACGAGATCGCATGGGTGGGCAGGAGCGAGGATGCAGCCCGGGCGGAGGGCTTCGAGGTGGTTACCGGCGTCGTCGACCTTTCTTTCAATGCCCGGGCGGTGGCCCTGGGGGCACGGACCGGCATTGTGAAGGTGGTCGCCGAACGAGAGTTGGGCCAAATTCTGGGTGTGCACGCGGTCGGGCCGGTCGCCTCTGAGGTAGTCTCGGTGGCGGCGGGTCTCATTCAGGCAGAAGCGACCGTTCACGACCTGGCCGCCATGGTCGCCTGGCACCCGAGTATGACCGAGGGGCTGATTGAGGCAGCCCGCCGTGCTCGCTGGAGCGCAGGTGATGCCGGTCGGTCGTGATGCGGTGCGTGTCATGACCTGCGTCCTCGCGAGTCTCAGTTCAGGGCGATGTGAGGCTGCACGCTTCGCCCTACGCGCAGCCTTCACATCGTACGGCCGTCCCCGGCCCCGAGGTGAGCGTTGAACCATTCCATGGCCAGGCGCGCAGATTCCTCGACCTTCTCGGCGTAGATGCCATAATGCGAGATTCCCGGAACAACCTCATAGCGGGCGGGCGCTCTCCCTGCGGCGGCCATTCGGGTGAAGAGTGCCTCCGAGTGCTGATGTCGATCGAAGAGTTCTTCGTGCTCTGCATCGATGAGGAGGACCGGAACTGTCACTTGCTCCGCAAACTCGATGGGTGCGAAGTAGTACATCTTAGCCAGGTGGGGAGTCCCGCGAAGACCTTGCGCGGCATCGCCGGACTGGGGAACCGGTTCAATCTCGCCACGCGCCTGTTGGATCGCCAGCCTGTGAATAGCCTCACGAGCGGAAGCGAGCGTCTGGGGTAGGCCGAGGGCGCGGGAGTCCTGGGGAGCGACCTGGCTGACGACGCACCGGACGCGGTCGTCGTGAGCAGCCATCCAGACGACGAGCCCGCCGCCATAGCTTGACCCCCACAGTCCGAGTCGTTGAGGGTCCACGCCAGGCTCGCCCTCGATGAAGTCGAGCGCGTGACGGATGTCCCAGACTTCGTCAAATGGGTCGACAACTTCGCGGATCACCTGCACGCGGACGCTTGCCTCGATTCGCTCCTTCGGCAGCGGGTCCAACGCCACAAGTTTTCCGTCACTTCCCCCCCAGCCCCGGTAATCGAACGCGAGCACGACGTAGCCAGCGTCTGCAATCCGCTGCGGCAGACCTGTTGCCGCGAGGTGGTCCTTTGTACCGCCCCAACCGTGGCAAAGCACGATTGCCGGGCGCTTTTCGCCAGGCAGCAGGTCCGGCGGGGAGTAGAGATCACCTGCGAGGCGCGTGCCCTCGCTCCAGAACGTGACCGGCTTCACAACGGGTCCCTCCTCTTGATCACGGTCAACTCTACCGTTCTGAAGGGCCTCCGTGGCGAATCTTGCCGTTCGCAGGGCGCTCGAGCCCGTCACATGCGGTGCGATGCCGGTGTCCGGTCCCGTTGCTTCCAGGGCATCGACTTTCCGGCCGTATGACCCAGATCATTGCCCCGAACAGCTTCTCTGGAAGAGGCTCGCGTCGGCGCGTCGGCGCGCGACCGCGGCGTTGAGGCGGACGCGGCCTC
>JBDTVB010000023.1:0-12304 GCA_040007415.1 Anaerolineaceae bacterium | reverse complement strand
GCGAGTGGACGAGGCGCGCTCTGCGGTCTCATCACCGCCTGATTCTGGCCCCAGCGTTGAGGGCCGGGGCAGCGAGGCGGAAGGGGCGTTACGCCGCCGGGTTCGGCGTGGCTGTCGTGCTGTCACGCCTAAAATGCTATCCCGCGGAGGGCGAACGGTATAGCGGCAGCGGCCGGCAGGTCCAAGGACGCAGGTGACTCGAGCCGAAAGGGGCTCCGGCCCGTGCGCGAGCCAGCCTCAGACGGGCTCAGATCCTCACTCGGTCGCGGGATTCGGCTCAAGCGGAGTGGGGTCCGGCACGACACGCTGCGTGACCCAGTAGCAGACGATGGCGCAGAGGATACCTACTGTGAGGTCCGCCACGTAGTGCTCCGCCAGATACAGCAGGCTGAAGGCCATGATGCCGCTGTACGCCAGCAGAACCCAGGCGACGCGACGGTAGTGATCGCGCGCCCAGAGGTACATAGCAAACGTCACGCCCATATGAATCGACGGCATGGCGGCGACGGAATTCGGCTCGCCAAGCGAGGCATAGAACGTCCGGTAGGTCTGGCCATCGACTCGGCCGCCAACGAAGTCCATCACGCGAAAGACGCCAGGAAGTTGTCCAGCCTGGCCCGCTAGCCATGGCGGTGTGGTGGGAAGGAGAAAAAAGAGCGCAAGGCCAAGGTACATGGTGCCAACCACGAGCACCGTGTACCGAGGAAACAGTTCGCGCCGCCACACGAAGATGGCGATTGCACCAACGTGCGGGACGAAGAAGAACGACCAGTGAACCTGGACAGTCAGGAAATCCAGAGGGGTCAGCCGTGCCGGGGAGAACAACCGATCCTGGAGCCAAACTACCGGATCCGTTCCAAAGAAGAAGAACTTGTCGATATCGATGACGTACAGAGTGCGAATAGGGATCAGCGTTTCGTCGGCGAAAGCGCGCAGCAGGGTATACAAGAATATCCCGCCCACGTAGGCGAACCACCATCGTCGTGCCCGCGAACGCTGCAGCTCAGGCGCCCATACCATCAGTGTCAGCGCAGCGAGGCCGAAGCCGACCCACATGTGATCCTGCCACAACCTGGTTGCCACGGTCGCTGCCAAGGCAAGAAGGAGCGAGGCCTGGATCAGGAGCAAGGCGGATTCGCCCAACTCCCGGTCACGGCGCACTGGCGTTACCACCACGCGGGGCTCAACGGTCTCCGGGGCACGATAGGCAGAGGGAGCGGTCATTCAGGCGATCGTAGCCTCCCGAAGGCGCTGACGGAAGAGACAAAGTGTGGCACCCTTTGATCAAGGCAGCCGGTAGCGCCGGCTGTTTCCCCGGGGAGAGATGCGCCGCTTCGTTATCGGACTCATCATCACCTGTGTTTGCGCAGGCTTGTTACTCCGGCTTATCGACCGTTCGGCCACTGCGGACGCTCTCCGCGGCGCGGATCCCAAGTTCGTTGTTCTCGCCGTGAGCTGCTTGATGGTCTCCATCGGAGCGAAGACAGTCCGCTGGAGACTGCTGTTACCGTCACAATCGGAAGTGACCACCACACGGCTCTACCGCATCCTGCACATCAGCTTCCTGCTCAACAATGTGCTCCCAGCTCGCCTGGGCGACGTGGCGCGCGTCGCCCTGACATCGCGCCAGCCGGGTCTGCGTTCCGGCCATGTGGTCTCCTCGCTGCTGACGGAGCGCGTGACCGATTCAGTGACGCTGGTCGCGGGGTTCGTGTTGGTCAGTCCGTTCCTGCCGATCCCGGATGACTATCTTCCCTGGCTCCACGCAGCCTGGTTCACGCTTGCGGGGATGATAGCGGCAGCGCTCATCATCCTGCTCAGCCACCGGCGGCTCATGGGCCTCGCCAGGCGGCTCTCCCTCGGGCGGCTCATCCCGGGAAACGCTCGTGTGAAGGAAGAAGCAGTCTCGTTCCGCGAAGGCTGGCGCCAGTTGTTCTCCCGGCAACACGTCTTCCGCATCTGGGCATGGTCATGGACGGCGTGGGTGGGCGCGTTCGCGATCAACTACCTGCTGATGCGCGCGCTCCAGATCGACGCCCCGGTAACGGTGGCGGTCCTACTTACGTGCACAACGAACCTGGCGATGCTGGTGCCGTCGTCCCCCGGGTACATCGGAGTCTTCCACGCGGCGGCGACGCTCTCCTTGGCTCCATTCGACATCGGCGCCAGCCGCGCGCTGAGCTTCGCAATCCTTGCCCACCTCGTGAATGTGGTGCCGGTGAGCCTGCTTGGGGCGAGTTTTCTGCTACTGGGGCGCGAATCGCTCAGCCTGAACATGGGGTTGCTTCGGCGCAAGCCGGAACTCGTGGTCGCCGAACCCACGCCAGAGGGCTAACGGCTATTCGCCGTCGAATTCGAAGCCGCGCGCGGTGCGCCCGTAGCACTCTGCCATATCGCGAAGCCACTCGGTACGTTCGGGATGGATCTGATCCCACTGGAAACGCCAGGCCCAGTTGTCTTCCCGTTCACCGGGCCGGTTCATCCGAGCCTCGCTGCCGAGTTGAAGCACGTCCTGCATCGGTATGATCGCAAGGTCGGCTACGGATTTGTACGCCATCCGTACCAGATCGCTGACGATGTCCGAGCCATCACGGCCGAGATAACGAAGGACGTTGCCGCGACCGTAGTCATCCAGCGATCGGAACCATCCAAGCGTGGTGTCGTTATCGTGAGTGCCGGTGTAGGCGACAAGCTCGCGAATGTGGTTATGGGGCAGGTATGGGTTCCGCCAGTCGTCGTGGAAGGCGAATTGGAGAACCGCCAGCCCGGGGTAACCCAGTCCGTCGCGAAGGGCGCGGACAGCTGGAGTGATGACTCCCAGGTCTTCGACGATGATTGGGAGTTTTCCGAAGCGGGCTTCGAGACTATCGAATAACGCACGCCCAGGCCCAGGGCTCCAAGCGCCGTGCTCCGCGGTCAATTCGTCTCCCGGGATCTCCCATGCAGATTCGAATCCGCGGAAGTGATCCATGCGCACGGCGTCGACCATTTCGAACGAACGCGCGAGCCGCGCCGCCCACCATTGATAGTCTGTCATCTGCGCCTTTGCCCAATCGTAGACCGGGTTTCCCCAATGCTGGCCGGTACTCGAAAACGCGTCCGGAGGAACCCCGGCGACGACGAGCGGGTTCGCTGAATCGTCCAGCTTGAAGAGATGCGGATTCGCCCAGACGTCCGCGCTATCACGGTCCACGAAGATTGGGATGTCGCCAATCATCTGAACGCCGCGCTCGTTGGCGTACGCTTTGAGGAAGGCCCACTGCCGAGCGAATGAGAGCTGCAGGAACTCGTGGTAGAGCACGTCTGTCGTGAGTTCCCCAGCGAGTCCCTGGTCGCGTACCGCCGCTGCGGATCGGAACTCGGGTGGCCACTCCCACCACGGGAGGGCAATTGCCGCTCTCAAGGCGGCGAAAGTCGCATACCCGGAAAGCCACGGGGAGGCCGCTCGAAATGGCTCAAGGTGCTGCTCTCCACCGTCCGCCATAAATCGATGGAAGGCCAACCGCAGGAGTGGCTCGCGCGACTCTGCCCGGCCAATATAGTCGATGCGATCGCTTGAACCGGGGACATCCGGGAGCTCATCCACTCCGTCCAGCCATCCGCGTTCTCGAAACTCGTGAAGCGAAAGCAGTAGGGGGTCACCCGCGAACGCAGAACGGGAAGCGTACGGCGAGTTGCCCGGTCCCGGTGGCCCGAGAGGCATAAACTGCCATGCCGTCTGCCCAGAATCACGCAGAAAATCGACGAACCGGTAAGCGTCCGGACCAAGCCCGGCCGCGCCCGGCAGTGAGGTGGGGTGAAGCAGCACCCCCGCGCGACGGGGAACACGCTTTGGCCGGTCGGTCTCACTCATGGACATCCTCTCAGTGCAGCTGGAACGCCGATTCCCCGCCGATCGATGGCCCATCGTGGCAAGTGGACCACAGGAGCACGCCGCAGCAACAGGGGACTACCCCCTGGAGCGGCGAATGGACTCCCTGGCCTTTGCCACGACATTCTGCGGCGTAAATCCGAACTTCTCGAACAGGACCGGCGCAGGGGCGGAGGCACCGAAGTGGTCGATGGAGACCTGTTCGCCGAAGTCACCGGTATACCGGTGCCAGCCCTGGGAGACGCCAGCCTCCACGCTCACCCGAGCGCGGACGGAGGGGGGGATTACGCCGCGGCGGTACTCCTCGGGTTGGGCGTCGAAGATCTCCCAGCATGGCATGCTCACTACCCGCGCACCAATGCCCTCAGCGGCCAAGAGATCTCGGGCACCGAGCGCCAACTCGACTTCAGACCCGGTGGCAAGAATCACTACGTCCGGCGTTCCGTCCGAGTCGGCGAGGATGTACCCACCGCAGCGAGTGCCCGCCTCGATGGCCTGCGCATCGTCCATTGTCGGCAGGTTCTGGCGCGTGAGCATCAATGCCGTTGGCCCAGCCCCTTCGATAGCGAGCTTCCACGCCGCCGCAGTTTCGTTCGCATCCGCAGGGCGGATGACCCGCAAACCGGGCACCGCCCGGAGCGAGGCGAGATGCTCGATCGGCTGATGCGTCGGGCCGTCTTCGCCGACCCCGACGCTGTCGTGGGTGAAGACGAAGACCGCGTGGGCCTTCATGATTGCTGCCAGGCGAATAGCCGGGCGCATGTAGTCCGAAAACACCAGGAAAGTGCCGGCATACGGGATTAGCCCACCGTGCATGGCCATGCCGTTGACAATGTTCCCCATGGCGTGTTCGCGGACACCGAAGTGAATGTTCCGGCCGTTCGCCTCGCCCGCGCCAAGGTCGCCGTAGCCGTTGAGGTGCGTGTTGTTGGAAGGAGCGAGATCGGCCGAGCCACCAACCAGTTCCGGAAGGGCGTGGGCAATCGCGTTCAGAACTTTGCCGGACGCAACACGCGTGGCCATGGCACCGTCCGTGGCGCTGAACGAGGGCACCGAGACCTGCCAATCGCCGGGCAAGTCTCCCGCCTGCGTGCGCTGAAAGAGCGCAGCCTCCCCGGGATACGCGGCAGCGTACGCGGCGAAGCGAACCGTCCAATCCGCTTCCGCCTGCTTCCCCTGGGGAACGGCCTTGCGGAACTCGGCAAGCGCCTCTCCAGGGACGAAGAACGGCGAGTCCGTGGGCCAGCCAAGCGCTTGCTTCGTCAGCCGCACTTCCTCCTCGCCGAGAGGGTTGGAATGTGCCTCCGCGGTGCCAGCCCTGTGCGGGCTCCCGTAGCCAATCGTCGTCCTCGCCATGATCAGCGAGGGCCGCTGCGACTCCTCGCGCGCCCGCCGGATCCCCTGGATCACGTCCTCCATGTTGTTGCCGTCAACGCGGGTGACGTGCCAGTTATACGCCTCGAACCGTTTGCCCACGTCCTCGGTGAAGGCCAGAGACGTCTCGCCTTCGATCGTGATGCCGTTGTCGTCGTAGAGGTAGATGAGCTTGCCGAGGTTCCAGGTTCCGGCGAGCGAAGCAGCCTCGGATGCGACGCCCTCCATGAGGTCCCCGTCACTGCAGATACCGTAGGTGTAGTGGTCAACGATGGTGTGTCCCGGCCTGTTGAACTGGTCAGCAAGATGTCGCTCGGCGAGGGCCATGCCGACGCCCATCGAAAAGCCAGCGCCGAGGGGTCCGGTAGTGATCTCAACGCCTGGCGTTTCGAGCGATTCCGGGTGGCCCGGCGTGCGGCTGCCCCACTGGCGGAACTGCTCAAGCTCCGCCAGCTGAAGGTCGTAACCGGTGAGCGCAAGGAGACTGTAGAGCAGCAGCGAGGCGTGCCCCGCCGAGAGCACAAAGCGGTCACGATCCGGCCATTCAGGGTTTGTTGGGTTGTGCTTGAGGAACCGCGACCAGAGCGCATACGCCATTGGTGCGGCGCCCATTGGCGCGCCGGGATGGCCGGATTTTGCCTTCTGCACGCCATCGACCGCAAGCGTGCGAATCGTATTTATGCAAAGTTGATCAAGCTCGGTTGTTTCAGATGGCAATGGCGCAGACTCCTCGGGATTCGGTCGCCGCCCGGTACGCTCATATTGTCGCGCGGGAGGCTCACAAGCCAGTCGCCTCTGGCGTTACAAGACAGGTCAACTCAGTTCGAGCCGAACGGTGTCCACGGGTCAGACCGGCAGGGTTTCAGGCACAGCAAGAGAGGCGTGATACCCGGGTATCACGCCTCTCGGCTTCTGTTGATCGAGCGACTATGCAGTCTTGGCGAGCGTTCGAAGACAGCGGGTGCAGATATTCACGCGGTGCCAATCACCGGCGACGAACACGCGCTGCTTGGCCACGTTGGGGCGAAAGAAACGGCTCTTCTTAGGAGCCTTGCGTTCCCAGCGTCCGCTGTGCTTGTGCCGGATGTGCCGGCCGAATTGCGTTGTCTTGCTGCAAATATCGCAGGCGCCACTTGCCATGCGTGATGGTTCCTTACGTGAGAGAATCGAACGCTGATGGTAGCACTCGAATTCGCTAACGGCCAAACTCCGTCATGCTGCGCCGCCCGTTGACTTCAGTGAGTCCCGCGGCTGCACTGCTCGACGGTTCGCAACTGCGCTCTATCTTCATCGCCGCCGCAGAGCACTTGCACAGCAGCGCAAAGGCTGTTGATGCCATAAACGTCTACCCGGTGCCTGACGGCGACACGGGGTCGAATATGTCGGCCACCCTGAGTGAGTCAGTCGAACGGACGCTGCCGCTTGGCGATGGCCTCTCCGTAGCGGAGCTGCTGGCGAGCCTGGCGAAGGGTGCGCTGTACGGTGCGCGCGGCAACTCAGGGGTCATCCTCTCGCAGGCGTTGCGGGGATTTGCTCTCGGGGTTGGAGACCGCCCGTGGCTTGACGCCGAGGGGTTGGCCGCTGGCCTTGGGGCGGCTGCCGCTGGCGCCTACGCCGCGGTGAGCAAACCCCAGGAAGGAACGATGTTGACGGTGCTCCGCGCCGCTGCGCAAGGCGCTAGCGCGGTGGCGGCGGGCCTCCCGGGAAACGGCCGCGAGTTGCCCTGCGCGGGCGTCCTTGAAGCGGCCTCGGCGGCAGCCGAGAGAGCCGAGGCGGCGACGATCGACCAACTCCCTGCCCTTCGCGCAGCCGGAGTGACGGATGCCGGCGGTGAAGGAATCTGCGTCATCCTCCGCGGGATGGTGGCGGCGATCCGCGGTGAACTTCCGGCCCTCTCCCTGCTGCCGAGCCGTGCCATCGCCTCGCTCGTCGGTCATGCCGCTGATGAACTTGGCTTCTGCACCGAGTTCATGATCGAATCCACCGATCAGCCGCTGGACTTGCCCGGGCTGAAGTTGATGGCGGGCACGGCCGGTAACACCTCGGTGGTCGTGGTTGGCGATGAAACGGCGGCGCGCGTCCACGTCCACACGACGGCGCCGGAACGGGTGGTGACCGCGGGAGGCACATTTGGGCGGGTCTCGCGCGTGAAAATCGAAGACATGAGCGCCCAGAACAGCCGCTTCGAAGCAACCGGCTCAGGCGCGAGCAAGCTGGTGGCGCTTTTGGCCGTGAGCCATGGCGAAGGGTTCGACGCGATTTTCCGCAGCCTGGGAGCGGCTATCACGAGCCTGGGTGAGGCGACCAAGCCGCCAGCGGGAGCGATTGCCTCCGCCGCCGACGCGCTACGAACGCCGGATGTGATTGTCCTGACCAACCATAGAAACGTCATCCTGGCAGCTCAGCAGGCGGCTAAGATCTCTTCCTGCACGCTTCACGTGCTGCCAACCAGCACCCTCCCTGAGGGGATAGCGGCGGCGATAGCGTTCTCTGGTTCCGAAGGGGCACGACAGAACGTCGCGAACATGGACGCCGCTCGCAGTGCGATACGCACCGTCGAAGTCACGACGGCGGCGGCCAACCGGCAGGCGGATGGAGTGGACGCCCGCAAAGGCGAAGCAATTGCGATGGTCGACGGCCGGCTCGTCATCAGCACGATGGATCCGCTCGACGCCTTGATTGCCGGGTTGGAACGTGCCAACGCGGCCGGTGCGTCATTGATCACCCTCTACGGCGGAGCGGAGGTGGACGCCGGAACCCTCGACTCCGCCCGCGAGAGAATCGCCTCGACCTACGCTGGCATGGAGATCGAAATGCTTGTTGGCGGGCAATTGGTTTACCCGTTCATCGCGTCGGTGGAGTAGGAGTAGCACTGTGAACCACCGCGTCTTCCTTTCCGTCCCTGTCGTGCTCCTCCTGGGTTTTGCAGCGGCGTGTGCGGGCGACGGGACCAGCAAGACCGCCGCTCCCGCGTCGTCGCCTTCGGCGTCCGGGACAAGCGTGAACACCACCGGACGGAGCCTGATCACCATCCAGGTCGCCGACAACACATTCACTCCGTCCAATCTGACGGTCCCGATGGGAACGAAAGTGACCTGGGAGTGGGGCGGAGGAAGTCCGCACTCGGTGGCCGGGAACTGGCAGGGAGCCGCAGTCCAATCGCAGCAGTTCAGCCGCGCCGGTTCGTTTGAGTTCACGTTCGAAACGGCGGGGACGTTCACCTACCAGTGTGGTGTACATGGCGCTGCGATGGCCGGGAAGGTGACCGTCAAGCCGTAAGGCTTAGTGCGCGACCGCCGGATCCGGCTCTCGAAGCGGTGGGTCTAAATCTCCCTGTGCCCGCCCTGGGGGCTGTGACGTCTGAACCGTCCGACGCAGCGGAAGTTCCTTGATCAGCAGTGCGAACAGCAGGCAGAGCAGGGCAGCGCCGAGCGCCATGGTGAAGATCATCCGAACGGCAACGGCGACGGATTCGGACTGGGCGGCTTTGGCGCGTACCAGGATTTGGTCTCCTCCCTCGAGTGCCCGGACGCTCTTCTGGATGGACGCGTAGACACCCTTGTTGAGCGTGATCGTTGGGTCATCCAGTTCCACGGAGATAACCTGACCAACAGCGGCGCGGTCGGTCGCATCGAAACGGTCGGCAAACTCGGTGTGGTAGACGTTAGCAAGAACTGCCCCGAAGACAGCAATTCCCAGGACGCTGCCCATCTGGCGGAAGAACTGGCTGGAACTGCTCGCCACGCCGAGGTATTCGTACGGCACCGCGTTCTGGACGACGAGCGACATCGTGGGCAGGACGAGGCCGAAGCCGATGCCGAGAACGATCATGATCACGCTGATGTGCCAGATCGGCGTATCCACATCCACCATGCGCAGGAAGACCATCGAGAACGCGATGATCGCCGCGCCGATCACCGTCTGCCACTTGTACTTTCCGATGCGCGCGATGACCTGTCCGCCAATCACGCTGGCCAGGAGCACGCCCACGCTCTGGGGGGTGGTGACGACGCCCGAAGCCGTGGCGGAAGCGCCGAGGGCCGTCTGGACGAAGATGCCAAGATACTGAAATGCCCCAAAGACGCCGACGCCGAAGGTGAAGACGATCAGGTTCGAAACGAGGAAGACGCGGTTCTTGAAGAGATGGAGCGGCAGTATCGGCTCCGGATGACGGGCTTCCTGCGCGATGAACAGCGCCACGAAGACGGCAGATGCCCCCAGCAAGCCAAGAATCTCCGCCGATCCCCATGCGTACTTGTCGCCGGCCCACACTAGCGCGAGCAGCATGGCGACTGAAGCTGCCGAAAGCAGGATTGCGCCGAGGAAGTCGATCTTCGGCTTTCGCGTAATCACCCGCTTCGGGAGGTTGAGCCAGATCGCCGGAATCGCGACGAGGCCGACCGGGATGTTCAGGAGAAAGACGAGCCGCCAGCCGCCGTGGTCCGTGAGCAACCCGCCCACAGTCGGGCCGATGATGCTGGCAAGACTGAAGGTGCCGGTGAACAGTCCAATGTACTTTCCGCGTTCCGCCGGCGAGAAGATGTCGCCCAACGATGCGAAGACAGAGGCGAAGATCATGCCCCCGCCAAGCCCCTGGACCACGCGGAACCAGATCAACGAAGTCATGGTTGGGGCCGCGCCGCAGGCTGCCGAGGAGACCATGAAGAGCGCGACTCCACCAATGAGGAACAATTTCCGGCCGAAGACATCTCCCAGCTTGCCGACCAGCGGGATGACCACCGTGGAGGCGAGCATGTAACTGGTGAACAGCCATGAGAGCTGCTCGAAGCCACCCAGGTCAGCGAGGATGCGAGGCGTGGCTGTCGAGACCACGGTCTGATCGAGCGCGCCGATGAAGAGTGAAACCATCAGGCTGCCGAGCAGCAGCCAACGCTGGCGAGCGTTGAGGGTTTCGCCGAGCGACTGGTGAGGGGGGGCCGGAGGGACTTGCGCCAAGGGCTGCACACTCACGTCGACGTTAGGGTGTGGTTAGCCTACATAGTTTGCCGCAAGCGAACAATCGCCGGACCCTGAACGCGAAAGAGGGCTGCCGTGGCAGCCCTCTTTTGATGATGAGTTATTGGTGAGCGCGCGCTTAGTAGCGCTTCTCCTTGATGCGGGCAGCCTTGCCGGTGAGGCCACGCAGGTAGTACAGGTTCTTGCGCCGCACCTTGCCGTGCCGGGTCACTTCGACTTTGTCGACACGAGGACTGTTGATCGGGAACGTTCGTTCGACGCCAATTCCCCCGGCCGCAATCTTGCGCACGGTGAAGTTCGAAACGAGGCCCTTCATCCGCTTGCGGATGACGATCCCTTCGAACACCTGGATTCGCTCTTTGTCGCCTTCGACAACCTTGGCGTGAACGCGGACCGTATCGCCGCTGCCGAAGTCAGGGATATCTGTGCGCTGCTCCAAAGGGAGCAGGGCGTCAAGTTCGTAAGCCATAGTGTGATTCCTTGCTGGACGTAACCTTCGAAGAATACCGGAGGAGCGCGTTAGAGCCAAAGGGCAGCGCTAGCGGCCCGTGCTGCCGAGTCCGCCGCTCCCGCGCACTGTGTCTGTGAGCTCGTCGACAAGCTCGAACGAGGCGTCGACTAGTCGTGTTATGACTATCTGCGCGATACGGTCGCCGGACTGCACTGTGTACTCGATTGAAGGCGCGGTGGTGTAGAGCGTGACGAGCAGCTCGCCGCGGTAGTCGGAGTCCAGGGTACCGAAGGTGGAGAGCACGCCCCTGCGGGCCAACCCGCTGCGCGGCCGAATCTGCGCGTCGAAGCCATCCGGCACCTCCAGGGCGACACCCGTCCCAACAACAGTTGGCACCTGCGAAAGCGCAATTGGGTGGGTGATGCAGGCGAAGAGATCGAACCCGGAGGCGGACGGAGTGGCACGGAAGGGCAGATAGGCGCCATCCCGCAGAAGCCGCGCGCGAACGTTGATCTCGGTCATCGGAAGCCTTTCAGGAGGCAGTATCCAGGATGCGGCAGGAGATTGGTGGGCCCGCCGGGATTCGAACCCAGGACCAACCGGTTATGAGCCGGCCGCTCTAACCGCTGAGCTACGGGCCCCACCAGCGGCCATCATACCGAGAATTCCGCCGGGCAGCCTCGAACGCGGGCGATGTGGGTGGGCGTGCCGGGGCAGCGTTAGTACCAACATGCCCTCTTTCTGAGAATTGCCCTCGCACCTCTCGCACGAACGGGCGTATACTGCTGGCAGTTCGTCCCACCCAGACGCCAGTCCCGGGCCCAACGGTCCCCTTACACCGGGGAAGTCGCGGGAGCTGGTAGAGACGAATCCCGGGATCCCTTGAGGATGAGCCGGGACGAGGGCCCAAGTACCGCCACAGAAGTGGAAGGAGGCTTGGGATATGGGAACGAGTCCGCCCCGCACGCTCCGTACCTTGTGACGCGTTGAGTAGATCGCTCAACCACCGCTCATCGCGCCTCGTCGCGCGGCCAGGGAAGGGAAGGATGGAGCACATGCACCCAGATAGTTTCAGGAGCCATTCAACGATCGCCGCCGGAGGTACATGGTATGACTACTTCCGGTTGTCCGCGCTCACAGACGTGGGCATCGGCCATGTTGGCCAACTGCCGTTCTCTCTCAAGATCCTGCTTGAGAACCTGCTGCGTAACGAGGATGGCCGCGCAGTCGACGAGACAGACGTTCGGGCCCTCGCGGCCTGGGTACCCAACTCCGGCGCCGACCGCGAGATCGCATTCACACCGGCTCGCGTCCTCCTGCAGGACTTCACGGGTGTTCCCGTGGTCGTGGACCTCGCCTCCATGCGCGACGCCATCGTCAAGCTGGGCGGCGACCCGAAGAAGATCAATCCGCTGCAGCCGGTGGACCTGGTCATCGACCACTCGGTCCAGGTGGACAGCTTTGGCCTCGCCGACTCGTTCGAACGAAACGTTGCGATCGAATTCGAACGAAACGACGAGCGCTACAAGTTCCTGCGGTGGGGCCAGCAGGCGTTCGATAACTTCCGCGTTGTGCCGCCGGGGACAGGGATTGTCCACCAGGTCAACCTCGAGTACCTGGCACGCGTTGTC
>JBDTVB010000022.1:0-12593 GCA_040007415.1 Anaerolineaceae bacterium | reverse complement strand
TGATGGTCGTGTAGACCTTGGCCGCGTCCGGAACGTCGTCCTCAGCGAAGATCGCCGTCACCGGGCAGGCCGGCTCGCAGGCGCCGCAGTCGATGCATTCGTCAGGGTTGATGTAGAGCATCTTGTCGTCGCCCTCATCAAAGTGAATGCAGTCAACGGGGCAGACTTCAACGCAGGCCTGATCCTGTACATCGATGCATGGGCTAGTGATGGTGTACGTCATGCGGCAGTTCCTTCTCCTCGATTGACGCCTGTCGGCGCCGTCGGCCTTCGGATACTACTACCCATGCCGGAGTGTGTGAAGCGAGCAAAGCATGCCCGCGCCCGCCCATCTCGTGCTGTCGCGGTCCCTACCCCCGGGACGCAACTGGTTGGCCCGATCGCATGTCCACTGCGTGGAAGCGTCCCGCCTTCAGCTCCGCAATCAGCTCCCGCTCATCGTGGATCTCCGCTTCGAAGTAGGTGGCACACTTGCCGACGTCGCTAATTGCGTGGGAGTCGGTCCCGCCCGTTCCCTTCAACTCCATCATCTCGCAGAGCTTGCGGGAGAACTCGTTCTCTTTGTCGCTCCCGCGGCCGTTCAGTTCTTCCAGGCCGTGCACGTACTGGTAGGCGGGGTTGCGGCTGGCCTTTTCGAGCGCGGCGCGGTATTCCTCGTCGTTGCGGCTGAACCAGGGCATCTGGCGCCGGTAGGGGTGAGCCGCCACCAGAGCGCCCTCCGCCTTCTCGGTGTACCCGGCAAGCTCACGCGAGCGGTGCATGCCGAACACGTACTTGTCGATCCCGAAGGCGAGGATGTGGCCATCATCGGTGCTGATCTCGACTCCCGCTAGCACGAGGAAGCTGTGCTTCGCGCGCAGTTCTTCGATGGACTTGTAGTCCCAGACCGTGTCGTGCTCGGTAAACACGATGGCATCGAGGCCGCTTTGCTTTGCCCGGACGATCAGATCGTCGGGGTTGAGAACGCTGTCGTGGGATCGGGGCCAAGTGTGCGCGTGAAGGTCAATGAGCATGGTGACGATCCGTACTATAGCCATCTGCCTCTGCCGCGGGCAACGCCGCGAACCTGCAGCGGGGTTGCGGACGAGCCCAATCGCCGGTTGTTTCGCAGTGGGAGCGACGCCCGCAGGCGGTTCACCTATTGCTGATTCAGCGCAGATCACTGAGGATGAGCGCTCCGGCGATGGATTCCGCCGTACAACCGCTCCTGGCGTCGTGACGGCTGAGTCGCGCCGGAGGGCTGATGACTCCTACTACGGTTGGAGTCTGCGCGCCCATGAACCACCCTCGTCTTCGTTTTTTTGAGACCCGCACCCGCGCCTACCGTGAGCCACTGAACCACGCACTGACTGAGCAGCGGCTCGTCGCGGCCTACCTGATCAGGTGGGGCCTCATGCTCACGCCCGTCGCTCTCGCGATCGGCAGCGTCGTCGCATTCTTCCTCTGGTCGCTCGACAGAGTCACGAGCTATCGCGTGGAGCACGGATGGATCCTCTTCCTCCTACCCCTCGCCGGAGTGGTGATCGCGTGGGTGTACCACCGCTTCGGACGCTCCGTTGAAGGCGGCAACAACCTGGTGGTCGATGAGATTCACGAACCGGGCGGGGGAATCCCGGCGCGCATCACACCGCTCATCCTGGCCGGGACCATCGCGACCCACCTGTTCGGAGGGTCCGCGGGCCGCGAGGGCACGGCCGTGCAGGTCGGTGGGGGCATCGCAAGCGCCTTCAATCGCATGTTTCGGCTCAACAACCACGACCTGCGCATACTCCTCATGGCCGGGATTGCCGGCGGCTTCGGGGCGGTTTTCGGCACACCCATAGCCGGCGCCGTTTTTGCGATGGAAGTGCTCGCCATCGGCCGCATGGAGTACGAATCGCTGATCCCAGTGCTCTTCACCAGCCTGCTCGCAGACTGGACGACCAGCGCCTGGGGAATCCACCACACGGCCTACGAAATTGCCATCCTCACGCCAGACCGCGATTCGCTGCCCTTCGACCTCCTCCTAATGGCTAAGGCCGCCGGCGCGGGCGCGGTCTTCGGGCTGGCCAGCATCCTCTTTGCCGAACTGACTCATGGACTCGGACGCGCCTTTCGCCGACTTGCGACGAACCCACTGGCCCGCGCCGCCCTGGGAGGGGTCATGGTGATCGCGCTCGTGTACGTCCTCGGGACGCGGGACTTCCTCGGACTCGGCGTCAGTTCGCCGAACCCGGCCGTCACGAGCATCACCTCCGCCTTTCATACTGGCGGCGCCAAGCCGTTCGACTGGTGGTGGAAGACCCTGTTCACCGCAATCACGTTGGCCAGCGGCTTCAAGGGTGGCGAAGTGACGCCGCTCTTCTTCATCGGTGCCACGCTTGGCAACCGCATGGCAATCCTGCTGAGGGCGCCGATAGACCTCTTCGCCGGACTCGGGTTCGTTGCCGTCTTCGCAGGGGCGGCGAATACGCCCCTGGCATGCACGATCATGGGGATCGAACTGTTCGGCGCAGCGGCGGCGCCGTACCTCGCGGTGGCCTGCTTCGTGGCCTACCTCGTCAGCGGGCATTCGGGCATCTACCTCTCGCAGCGACTAGGGGCACCAAAGTTTCCCGGACAGGGATTGCAGGCCGGCGTGGCCCTCCGGCACCTGCGGCCGAGCCGGGGATCGTCTCAAACTGCACCGGCGGCGCCCCCGGTTGCAACCGAGAAGAGCGGACCGCCTGACTAGCGACGTTCGCGCCGCATCACCTGCTCGATTCGCGCCAGCCGCTGGTTCGGCTCCTTGCCCTTGAACCGGGGTTGATAGTCGCTGACGCGACCCTGGATCTGGGCCGCGTGCTGGCGGTCATGCCGGTAGAACGAACGCAGCCACTGGAGGACGGTGAGCGAGCCAAACACCGGGCTGTTGCCCGTCCGCTCGAACGCCTCGAGCGGAATGCCGTCTATCAGGCCGAAGGTGTAGGCGCGCTCCAACTCAAGATTCCGCAAGAGCGCCTCGACTGTGTGACGATTCGCTTCTTCGATAGGGACATCCACACGCTGCCACGGGATCCCAGAGAGGTCGGCGCCATCCTCAGCCAGCGCGGCTCGAACCCAGGAATCGTAGGTGCGCTCCATCTCGCCCAGGTGCGCCAGCTGTTCGAGCGCGGTCCATTGCTCCTCGCCCTCCGCATCCACGGGCACGCGGAGGGCGTCTTCGGCGCTCAGCTGGCTTGCGGCGTCTAACAGTTCGGCGCGCTGCTCGCGCATCTTCTGCTTGAGTTCTTCGACCTGTTCGATGGTGGCCATCGGTACTCCTTCGTGTTCTGAAACCTCAGCTTCCGCGGGCTGCACGGTCCGATGCGAGCGTCTTCAAGGAATCTTGCTCGACCAGGAGGACGTGCTTCGCGACAGCGCGGTAGCTCCAGGCGCCCGGCGCGGTCTCGACGTTGAACTCGTCGTCGGTCATCCCGATGAACGAACCAATGAACCGGGCTCGCTCCTCCAGCCACTCAGCCATCAGGCGTTCCAGCGGTGTGGCGGTCTTTCGCGCTTCGTAGCGGCCCTCAATCACCTGCCCGGCGTGGATCTTTTCGTGATCAAGGTCGTTGGTGATCAGCGCCCATAGATCCTTCCCTTGCGCGCAGACGTGCGAGGAGGGCAGCACCAGTTCTTCGTCCGAAAGCGCAAGGAGGGCCTCGGTCGTCTTCAGGGTCGATTCGAGCAGTTCGCGGATAGTCTCGCGGACGGTCGCAGCCAAGTGACACCTCCATGTGCCGGGATGCGAGCAGTCTAGCCCCCGGCGTTCGCTTGCGGGCAACAGTTGCCGTGCGAAAGTGAAGCGGCGATGGCCTTCAAGAAACTCTTTGCGCACAGCGGCCCGCGCTTCGCCGCCGATTGGCTGGTCGTGGGGATCGGCAATCCCGGCGAAGAGTACGCGCGTACCCGTCACAACATTGGCTTCTGGGTGGTCAACGAACTGGCGAGGCGGGCCGGGACGCAGCCGAAATCTACCGGGAGCACGATGGCCATCGGCGTCGGCAACCTGGCTGAGCAGCGCGTGGCGTTGGTCAAGCCCAAGACCTTCGTGAACCTCAGCGGCAAAGCCGTCTCGCAGGCCATGCAATGGACCGGCTGCGACCTCGCGCACACCGTAGTGCTGTACGACGACCTGGACCTCGCCGTGGGCGCCGTGCGCATCCGCGAGGGCGGCGGCGCGGGGGGGCACAACGGCTTGAAGAGCATCGGCGCCGCGGTTGGCATGGGGTTCATCCGCCTGCGCATCGGCATTGGGCGTCCCTCGGTCAACGGCGAACCGACGTGGGAGCCCGAGCATGTCGCCTCGTACGTCCTCAGCGCCCCTCACGGAGAGGACAAAGTTGCCCTGGATGCGGCGACCGCGCGCGCCGCGGACGCCGTGGAGACGATCCTGCGCGAAGGGGCCGAAGCCGCCGGGAGCAAGTTCAACAAGAAGTAGGCCGTTGCCGGGCTATACTCGAGCGATGCGCAGTCTGGGGCTGGTCTTGCCGCTACTGCTCGGGAGCTTCGTCCTGCTGACTGGCTGCGGGAGGCTACCTGTAGCCACTAGCGCGGTAAAGCTCGAACTGCTCGTAGAACTCTGGAATAGTAAGGCCGAAAGCCTTCTCAAACGCTGTCTTCCATTGCATACCTGAGCTTCTCAGCTCGCAGTATGTGATATAAGCATGGAGGTCCGATTTAGACACAAGGTAGTCCACAGCAACAGCAGCCAATGAGACATTGAATGTTTCAGGCTTAGTTGCTATTGGAGCAGATTCCATTTGAGCGAGAGTCAACGCGTTGTAGCCTCTCAGCGTCTTCTTTAGTTCTTCCAGGCTTTTGTAGAGTGGACCGTAGCCAGATTCAGAGAGCGTCCAATACGCGTAGAATTCTGCCGCCCCTTCTCCAATCCAAATGGTGTCGTGACCAGGATTCACCCATCCAGTATTACATCCAATTGTCTCTTGGATATTGTGAAGGTATTCATGTGCAGCGCCTTTGAATTTTTGTTCGAAGGTTCTGTTGGTCCAAAGTGGGGTCACGATGTTCACGCAGACCGTCTTGGGGGCAACCCAACCAGCCACTACTACCTCGTTACTACACGTTTGCGTCGTAGTGAATATAGTTAAACCATCAGCCGGTCGGCTCCAGATTTGATCGTACAGTTGGCTTGCCCGCTCCACTCCGAGTCTGAGCACATCCTGATCGGATTGTGTTGTTGAAGCGTCGAACTGGAATGTAACATTGGTCGGAATCTGGGGTACCGAAGGGATTCGGCTAGCGGGTGCGGCGACATTAGGGATTTGATATCGAGGAGGAGCTCCTCTCGGAATTTCTGAAACATCCTCCCCACTTGTATGCGAGTAGGTCAAGGTTGACCGGAGGAAAAGCACATAAACACCTCGGTTGGTGCGGTGTTCAAACTGGAGTGAAACCACTACCAGTTCTTCTTGTGTCGCTTTCCCATAGTTCAAGGTAAACTTGGTGTTCACTTCGTAATCGCTGGCTCCGCCGACCACTACAGAACTTTTTCCTGCCTCCGCGTTATCGACCAAAGTCGAAATCGTACGGGGTGCAGGTGTTGGAACTGAGGTACTGGTTATTGTTGTTGCGGTCGTAATTGGTGAAGTTTGCGTTGCGGGGGTTGTAGTTGTTGGCACCACCACTGTAGGCGCGTTTTCTTTCACAGAGCTTGTCTGGCAAGATGCGAAGGTGATGGGTACCAGAGCCACTAGAAGCACAGGAAACAGTGCACCCAGGGCGCCCACGAGTCGAAGGTTTGGGTTCCTTCTCACTGGTTATTCTCTCCTGCGCTTCCCCGGAAGGTACATCGCCGCTCAATCCCCCGCAAACGTGCGCCCCGAACGGAGTGAGGGCCGGCAGCTTCGGCGGCCTCGGCGCCCCTGAGGGAGATGGAAAGCTCGCGCTCGTCAGCCGCCGGGAGCAAGTTCAACAAGAAGTAGGCCGTTGCCGGGCTATACTCGAGCGATGCGCAGTCTGGGGCTGGTCTTGCCGCTACTGCTCGGGAGCTTCGTCCTGCTGACTGGCTGCGGGAGCCGCGAGAACGGGAACAGCACGCCCGCGCCAACCGAGAGCGTGACGGTCGCGGCCACAGCCGCCGCCAGCGCGCCATCCGCCACACTCGCGCCAGCAACGAACACCGTTGTGGCGGGGGCGAGCACTGGCACGCTGAAGGTGGGCTCTATGGACCGGAGCTATCGCCTGTTCGTCCCCCGCGGACTCGGCCAAGGGCGGGTTCCACTGGTAGTCGCTCTGCATGGCGGCCTCGGCAACCCGGAGCAGTTCGCACGGACATCGCGGTTCGATGAGCTGGCGGCCGCTGAAGGCTTCGTCGTGGTCTACCCAGTCGGGTTCGAAGCGACGTTCAACGGCGGTGCTTGTTGCGGCCGTGCGGCTTCCCAGAAAGTCGATGACACCGGCTTCCTGGCGACCCTCATCCTGTACCTGCAATCCGTCCTTCCCATCGACCCTGCTCGAACGTTCGCCACCGGGCATTCGAACGGCGCGATCATGGCGTTCCGGTTTGCCTGTGAACGGGCCGACCTTGTGGCCGGGGTCGTCCCGGTGGCGGGATCGCTCGAGATCCCGTCCTGTGCGCCCTCACGTCCCGTCCCGCTGCTCGCAATCCACGGCGACAGCGACCGCAACCACCCGTTCGAGGGGGGCGAAGGCAGCCGATCCATCGCCGGGGTGGCGTTCCGCTCGATGCCCGACTCGCTCGCCGTCTGGACGAAGGCGATGGGCTGCGCGCCGGGGCCTGCGAAGCAGACCGAGGCGCGCTCACCACGTGGTCGTGGAGCGGCTGCCGGGGCGAGACCCCCACGCGAATGATCGTCATCGCCGGAGCAGATCATCCGTGGCCGGGCAGCGCAATCGGGCCGACCTCCGCCCTGCAGGGCCAACCGAGCCAGGCGCTCGACGCTTCGCGAGCGGCGTGGGAGTTCTTCAAGTCTCTTCGATAGCGAAAGGGGAGGGGCCAACTGGCCCCCTCCCCTTTTTGTTCCGCCCCAGGTAGTGGCTAGCTGTTTTGTTCCTTTCTCGCGAACGCGATGGTCGAGAGAGCACCAGCCGCCAGCAGCAGCCCGCTGACGATCAGCAACCCTGCCGACGGTCCGTTGCCCGTCGAAGCTCCGTTGCCAGTCACCGGTGCGATCGGTGTCGGGCCGGGGGTCTTTTCACCGAGTACCGCCTCCTGGGTAATGGGGGGAACAACTACGGTGGCAGTCGGCGGAATGACGATCGGTGTCGCCGTTGGTGGCACCGGCGTCGGCAGCGTTTCGATGACCAGTGGCGGGACGAAGGGTTCGAAGGTGCTCTTGCTGTTGATGAACGTGTGGGTGTAAGGCTGGCCCGCACCGGTAAGGCTGAAGCTCACCGACGGGGAAGGATCCGGCGTGAAGCCGAGGCCGGGCTTGGACCCGGTGTCTTCACTGAGGGTGTAGTTCGCGCACGGGGCGAGGTCGGTCCAGGACGCCGAACCACCGGCCCCAGACGTCGTCTTGGTATCGTTGAAGCCACAGCCGCTAAGCGTGACTTTCCAGCCCTGGCCCGCGCTGGAGGCGCCGTCCGTGACTTCCAACTTGTTGACGGTGACGTTCACGAGTGGCTGGTTGTAGACGCAGACGGTAGCGACGGTGTTCGGCCCACTGAGGTCAGCGAGACCTTCGGTGGTAGCGGTTGGCCCAGCCGGGCAAACCGTCCCAGCGCCTGAGTAGACGACAGCGAACCCAAGGGGCTTGTAGGCGGTCTTCGCGTTTTCATGCACGTGGTAGACGCCGGGCTGCAGATCGTTCTTGACCAGCACGGCGACGCCATTCGTGGTCTGCCAGGTCAGTGCAACGGCAGAATCAACCGTCCCACTGAAGATGGCGGAGTTGTCGGGTGCGGGGCTGACGATCACTTTGTTGACGTAGAGCGTCCTGAGGACGACTTCTGGTGCCTGATACTGGTTGAGAACGCAGAACGTTAGGGCGCTGTCCGCCGCCAGCGAAGCGGTGGTGTTTGAGGCCGCGTTCCCGTAGTCAACCGTGGTGGTCGGGCAGACCGACTCAGCCGCGCCCAGGACGTGGAAGCCGAAGTTGGTGACGCTGCCGCCATCGCTGGCGGTCACAGTCGGCGCTGCTTCCGCAACCGTGAACGAACCCGGCGTAACGCCGCTCTGCGACCACGGCGTACTCGTCGTCGCGGTCCAGTTATAGGAGCCGACTGTGCCGGTGAAGTTGCCAGTTACCGTCACACCCTGCGGAAGGTTCGGGAGAACCTTGATAACGTCGAGTGTGCCAGTGGTAGGAGGAGTAGTCGGCTTGTTATAGGCGCAGATATGGAAGAGCCCGGTCTGGTTGCCCTTGGTGGTCCAATAGGCCGCCGGGATATGCAAGATAGCATCCTTGTTCAGCGTGCTTCCATTGAGCGGTTCTTTGTTGCACTTATCGTTTCCGCTGTTGTTGTCGCCATCCGGAACGAACCAGCCAAAGAACTGGTGGCCCGCTAACATCCCGGTCTCCTTGATCCACAGTTCTTGCTGGGGGAGATCGGGGCTGTTGCTGCCAAGCTGGCTGAAGGTAGCTATGGCATTGGTCCCGGCCTGTGCATCGGCAAGGGTGGTGTAGACGCTGAAGGTCCATGTGCCCTGGCCAACACCCTGGTTCTCCCAGGGAGCATTGGCCGGTGGGTTGTTCTTGGGAAGGTACTTGTGTACTTGGACGTTGCCCACGGGGGGAGTGGCTTGCGCGCCAGACTGCTGCCAGGCGATCGCGCCGAATGAGGAGAAGATGATCGCTATGAATGCGGCGAGGACGAGGAACGTCCTTCGCCTGGGTGATTTGCCCGCGAATGCGAGTGTCAAGACAGAATCTCCTCTCGAACCTGAGAGGGACGCCGTCCCGAGAGGGGTCCGCTAAGTCGTTCGCTGCTTTCTTTTAGCCAGCCGGGCGGCCAGTTCGCTCCAGAACGGGAGGCGCTCCCCGATGCGTTGTGGGAGCCTCTTCAGTCGCTCCTCGCTCGTTTAGCCCACCTCCCCCTTCACCGTGTTCGATGGCCGGGTTGAATCTGTTCGGCACTGCTGACCAGGCAAGCCTGATCACGCGCCATCCCGATCGTCCACCCATGCTCTACCAGCGAGCTACCTTCGACCACGGCCGACCGCCCCGTAAGTTGTGGCCACCTGACCCTTGATGCTTCGGCGCGTCAGTCCTCCCGCAGCAGCGCGCTCCGCAGCGAGTACGGGCCGGCCACTTCTACGGCCTCGGCGAAATACATCCGGTAGACGCCGGGAGCCGTCTCCACCACCTCAGGGTCCACCCGGTGGAGCGACGAATCAGATGGCGAGAGCCGTTCACCTGCATCCAGAGTGAAATGCAGACCGTCGCTCGATGTTGCGGAGAGGATTCGAGGAGTGGGCGACCCGACCGCACCGGCCGCGAAGAAGAGCCGGTAGCCTCCGGCGCCAGGAAGGGCAATCACGTCCGGGTCGGCCGCTTTCCGGCGGAGTTCGAACCCGGCGATGGTGATCGCTCCCTCTCGCCTCCACGAGACTCCACCATCCGCGGAATGCGCAGACTCCACGAAGCTGCCGTCCGCGGTGTTGTAGTAAAGCCGCAACGCTCCGCCAGGCAGAGCGATGATGTCTGGTGCGCTCATGAAGCCCGCGTCGTCCGGCTCAGGCTCCAGGACGGCGCCGTTGGCTCCCGCCCCGGTAGTCTTGCTGAACGCCAGGCCGTCGCTCGAGGTGGCGCGGTAGAAGCGCGTCTGGCGATTCGGTCCCTTCTCATCGCTCACGTCCTCATAGATCATGACGAAGGTGCGATCGGTCATCTGGACGACGGCGGGGTTGCGCAACATTTCGCCCGGTTCGGCAAGGGCGATTCGAGACGGCTCCGTCCAACTGAGGCCGTCTTTCGAACTCCGGAAGAAGAGGCCCGGCAGGTACATCCGATAGCTGCCGTCGGCGAGTTTCAGCGTGGCGGGCGCACTCGCCAGCGGCACCCGAATGCCGGGCTCCACATCCCATTGGCCCGCTAGCAGCGGCGCAACGGCGGGAGTCTTGCGTGGTGGCACGAGAGTTGCGGCGGGCGTGGCGGAATGCTGCTCGTTCGATCCACAGGAAACCAACACAGCCGTTACGAGAATCGCACCCAACCAGGTTGCCACCAGCCTCATCGTTCGCCCTTCGTCCCGCTATGGCGCGGGCTGCTGGATTGGTGGCGGCCGGGTCCGCGCTCCAACCGCCTCGACCCTCGGCGGGCAAGGTTCGACAATCGCCCGGTGCCGACCGTCTTAGCCGTCATTGCCCACCCGGACGACGAATCGTACAGCTTCGGCGGGACGCTGGCGCTGGCTGCGCTCGCCGGGTGGCGATGCTCGGTCCTGAGCGTAACGTCCGGCGAGGGCGGCAAGCGGCACGATGGCGGGCCCAGCGGCCGGGCGCAGGTGGGCCTCGTCCGCGAGCGCGAGTTGGCGGCCTCGTGCGCTCTCCTTGGCGCCCAGCCGCCCGAGTTCTGGCACCTGCCGGACGGGCACCTGCGCGAACAATCGTCGCCGGCGGTACGCCTGGGGTCGGTGATTGAAACTCAACGGCCGGACCTCATTCTCTCGCTGGGGGAGGATGGCGCCTACGGTCACCCGGACCACATCGCCGTCTTTCAGTGGCTCGTGGGGGCGTGGCGATCCGCGTCCACGCCTCGACCGCCCCTGCTACTCGCCGCATTCCCGCGTGGGCTGTTCGTTCCACAGTACGAGAAGTGCCTCTCGATGATGGGCGAGCCGCCGAGCCCCGCCGCCCGGGAGATCGGTGTGGTTGCCTGGCAGTACGAGGTCCCGATTGTTGCGGTCGCTACGACGAAGCTGGCATCGATTGCGGCGCACCGCTCACAGCTGCCTGGCGGCCAACCAGAGGCCCTCTTTCCAGGGGGCATCGTCTCCAATCTGCTGGCGGTGGAACGATTCGCCGACGCGCGTGGCAGGACGGATCTCCGAGTCGCCGCGTTACTGGCAGGTCTGACCCACCGCGCGGCGAGCGCAAGCACTCCCTGACGAACGCCCGGCGGAGTGGTAGATTCTCGCCAAAGCATCAACGGGGGAGACGTCATGGCCGGTAGACTCGAAGGCAAAGTGGCAATCGTCACGGGCGCGGGGCGCGGCATCGGTCGCGGAGAAGCGCTCCTGCTCGCCCAGGAGGGCGCGCGCGTCGTGGTCAACGACCTCGGGGGCACCCCGGGCGGCGAGGGGAAAGACACCTCGCCCGCGGACGAGGTGGTCGCCGAGATCAAGAAACTCGGCTCCGACGCGGTTGCGAACTACGACAACGTTGCCTCCATGGAGGGCGGCGAGCGCATGGTGAAGCAGGCGCTCGACACGTTCGGGCGGCTCGACATCCTCATTAACAACGCGGGCATCCTGCGCGACCGCATGATCTTCAACATGTCTGAAGAGGAGTGGGACGCCGTCATCGCGGTTCACCTGAAGGGCCATTTCACGGTGACCAAGCATGCGTCGCTCGTTTTCCGGCAGCAGCGCAGCGGGCGCATCGTGAACACGTCTTCAGAATCGGGCCTGGGAAACATGGGCCAGGCGAACTACTCGGCGGCGAAAGAGGGGATCACGGGGCTCACGAGGACGCTGGCGCTGGACCTCGGCCGGTACGGCGTAACCGCAAACGCAATTCGTCCACGAGCCGGGACAAGGCTGACCCTGACGCCCGAACTCCGCGCAGCGATGGAGCGCGCGCGCGCTGTCACTGCTGCAGGTGGAGGCGAGCCGACGAGTTCGGGCGACGCGATCTCGCAGATGGACGCCCTCAAGCCGGAACTTGTGGCCCCGCTCGTGGTCTACCTCTGCACCGACCGCGCCGAAAACATCAACGGCCGCGATTTCATTGTCGGTGGGAGCGAGATCAGCCTGATGTCCATGCCGAACAAGGAACGGACGATTTACCGCGAAGGCGGCTGGACGCTGGACACCTTGGACCGGGTGTTCCCGAGCACGCTGGGCGCTGGCGTCAAGAATCCGATGCCGCCGCAAGCGCCGAAATGAGGTGCGTTGACTTCCGGTTGGTGGAGGTCAACAATCCCAGTCATCTCCCGAGGAGGCTTGCCATGCAAACAGCATCGTTCTTCCAGTCCTCCCCCGCGACTCGCACCCGCTAAGACGGCGGGCGTCTCTCTCTTGTTCTCACGAACGCGAACTCGCGCGGGTTTTGCACGCGCTGATTGGCGCCTCACGCAGTTCGAGGAGAACGATGACCCCCAAGACTTCAGCAGACCCCGTTTCCACGCGAGCATTCCGCGATTGGCTGCACGCCGCTCATTCGCCGGCGCATTCACGGCGCACCGCGGCAACGAACGCAGCCTTCTTCCTTCCGCACCTCCAGCCCGAGATGCGGGTGCTGGACGTCGGCTGCGGGCCGGGCAGCATTACCGCGGGGCTTGCAGATGTCGTTGCGCCGGGTGAGGTAGTTGGCGTTGATGCCAACCCTGCCGCGATCGACATGGCGACACGTTCCGCCGCCACTGCGAGCCGCCCGAGCCTCCGATTCGAAGTGGCCGATCTGTACCGGCTCCCGTTCGCGGACGCCTCATTCGATGCGGTTTTCG